>JAIUNH010000225.1 GCA_020161965.1 Pseudomonadota bacterium | reverse complement strand
GCTGCTGGTCGCGTTGCTGTCGGCGACGGCCGTCTCCTATGCCGGCGTGATCGGCTTCATCGGCTTGGTCGGCCCGCATATCGCGCGCCTCGCGGTCGGCGAAGACCAGCGCTGGTTCGCACCGCTTTCTGCCTTGTGCGGGGCGGCCCTGCTTTCCGCCGCATCGATCGCGGCCAAATCGATCTCGCCCGGCGTGATCTATCCCATCGGTATCGTCACCGCGTTGGTCGGCGTGCCGGTATTTCTCTCGATCGTCGCCGGGCGACGGAGTGTCGCGCGATGAAAGGTCTGCATTTCGACGATATCGAAGTCGGTTACGGATCGCGCACGGTCTTGCGCGGCATCGGCGCCGAAGCGTTGCTGCCCGGCACGGTCACGGCCCTGATCGGCCCCAATGCCGCCGGCAAATCGACGCTGATGCGCGCCATCGCCGGGCTGCTGCCGATCAAGCGCGGCGCCATCACGATCGACGGCACGCGGATCGAGAAATTGCGCCTGCGCCCGCGCGCCAAATACGTGCGCTACGTGCCGCAGACCTATGCGACGTCGGCGCGCCTATCGGTTTACGACGCGGTGCATGTCGCGGCACGCGCCGCCGCCCCGGACGAAGCGCCGCGCGATATCCGCTTGGCCGTCGCGACGACGCTGGAACGCACGGGCACGGCGCCGCTCGCCGACCGTATGGTGTGCGATCTTTCCGGCGGCCAGCAACAGCTGGTCGCACTTGCGCAAGGTTTGGTGCGCCCCGCCCCCGTGCTGTTGCTCGACGAGCCGACCAGTGCGCTCGATCTGCGCAATCAGCTTGAAGCCTTGCGCTTGTTGCGCGACGCGGCCTTGCGCGATCGCATCGCGGTTGCCGTGGCCATGCACGATCTGGCCTTGGCCGCCCGCCATGCGGATCGGGTTATCCTGCTATCCCAAGGGGCCGTTGCCGCCGACGGCACGCCCGACGACGTGTTCGCGGCCCCCGAATGCGGGGCGGCTTACGGCGTGGAACTCGCCGCGACGCGGTCGGGCTCCGGCGCCTTGTTGATCGAAGCGAGTCTGCCATGAACGCCACCAACTGGAATTTGAAGGAAGAGATCCGCGATTACTGGTCGGGCCGCGCCGAGACCTTCGACCAATCGCGCGGCCATCGCATCCATGACGGTGCGGAAGCCAATTCCTGGCGTCGCGTGATGACCGAAGGTTTGGGCAATATCGCGGGCAAGAAGATCCTCGACCTCGCCTGCGGTACCGGTGAAATCAGCCGCATGTTGCTTGATCTCGGCGCGCAGGTGACGGGCTTGGACTTCGCCGAGCCTATGCTGGCGCGCGCCAAGGCGAAGCTGCGCGACCGCAATTGGACCGGCATGTTGGGCGATGCCGAGCGGCTCGACACGCTGCCCGACGCCGGTTTCGACGGCGCGATCACGCGCCATCTCGCCTGGACGCTGACCGATCCGCTGGCGGCCTATGCCGCGATCTTCCGCGTGCTGAAGCCGGGTGCACGCTTGCTGATCATCGACGGCGATTGGGTTAGCGAAACGCCGCGTTCGCGTATCTTGCGCGGCCTCGCCAAGCTGATCGACGGCAAAGAAGGCCAAGTTGGCACGGACGCCGAGCGGCACAAGCGCATCCTGTCGCAAGTGCCTTACGCGAACGGATTGACGCCCGAGCGTCTGCGCGCCGATCTCGGAACCACGGGCTTCGCGGACGTAACGCGCCATTCCACGCTGGCGGTTTATCTTTGGGGGATGCGCGGTGCGGGGCTTGGCGACCAGTTGCGCCTGCTCGCCCCCACGCGCTTCGCGATCTCGGCCAAGCGGCCTTAGTTTTTTCCGGGAATCACGGCGAAATTCGGCCGTGCGGGTTTCGACGAAAGCTCGTCGAGGCCCAAGGGGGCGAGCCACGGCCGTTCGATGCTGGGCAGCCCGAATAGATTGCCTTGCAGTAGATTGACGCCGCGCTTGGCGAGGTGCTGCGCCTCTTGCGTGTTCTCGACGCATTCGGCGACGGTCTCGAGCCCGAACCCTTCGGCGAGGCCGAGCAGCGTGCGGATGAACAACTGATTGTCGACGTTGTCAGCGAGGCCGCGCACGAACGACCCGTCGATCTTCACGCTGTCGACCGCCAGCGCCTTCAAATTGCGGAAGCTGGTATAGCCCGCGCCGAAATCGTCGAGCGCCACGCGGCAACCCAAATCGCGCACGGCGGCGACGAATTTCGCCGTCTCGTCGATATCCTGGATCGCCACCGTTTCGGTGATTTCGACGATCAAACGCTGCGCGATTTCCGGGCGGCCTTTGACGAAGCCCGAGAGCGCACGCAGCCAGGTGGGGTCGCCCGCCGTGAGGCCGGAGATGTTGATCGCGAGCGAAACATCCGGCCAGCGATTGAGCTCGCCGATCGACATTTCCAACACGCGCCGGTCGAGCAAGCGCATCAAGCCGGTCTGCTCGACGATGGGAATGAACGAGCCCGCGGGCGCGATCGTGCCGTCCATACGCTGTAAGCGCAGCAGCGCTTCGTAGTGATGGACTTTATGACTCTCCGCACCCACGACCGGCTGGAAGGCGAAGACGAGGCGCTCGTCTTTGAGTGCGGCCTGCACGTCCGACGAGATGGCGACGAGGCGTTGATGCAGTTCGCGTTGGGCGGGGCTCGCCGAGAAAATCGCATAGCGATTGCGGCCCGCGCGCTTCGCCTCAGCAAGGGCGGATTCCGCGCGCGCCTGTATTTCCACGCCCGACGGGCCTTGGCCCATGAACAGCACCGCGCCGGTGGACGCAGTGACATGGATCGGCCCATCCGGCGTTTCGATGGGGGCCGAACGCACGGTGCTGAGCAAGCGATCGGCGGCGAGGCCGATTTCGCTTTCCGGGCAATGCGCCAACACGAGACCGAAGCGATCGCCGCCCGCGCGCCCGATCACGTCGGATTCGCGCAACGCGCGCTCGAGGCGTTGACCCACGCCAACCAAAATCGCATCGGCGGTCGCCCAGCCGAACGCGTCGTTGATGGCGCCGAGATTGTCGATGCCGATCAGCAGAAAGGCGCCGGGCGCTTCGTAGCGCGCGGCATAGGCAAGCTGATGGTCGAGCGCTTCGCGCAGACGCACAGCGTTGAAATGGCCGGTCAGCGCATCGTAATTCGCGAGATATTCGAGCCGCGCTTCGCGTTCCTTGCGCGCCGTGATCGCGCGCAGCGTACCGGCCACGCGGATCGGCCGCCCGTCGGGCGCGAATTCGGCGCGGCCGCGATCGTGAACCCAGATCAGCGCCCCGCCGTCGCCACGAATGCGATAATCGAGATCGTAAGCGAGGCGATCGACGAAATGCGCCGACAGCGCCTTCACACGGCCCGGCAAATCTTCGGCATAGATCCGGCTTTGCAGCACCTGGCCCGTGGGCGGAAAATCGCCGCGCGGCCCGAACGTATCCTCGGCGCGCCCCGCCCATTCGACCGCATCGGTCGCTAGGTCCCACACGTAAGCGGCGTCGCCCGCCCCTTCCAGGGCGCGCAAGGCGCGGTCGTCGGAACCCGTATCGTCCATGGGAAGGCGGTCTCGCTTGTCGCTGGCCGGAACGTAATTCTAGCCCGGCCCCTCGAAACCACAAATACTTGAAACATTGAGGATTTCGAGCGGCTTCGGCGAAAGGGATATTAGCTACAATTTGAATCGAATGCCAGATTCCAGTTGACTCTGATTTTCATAAAATTTTACATTAATCCCATGAACGCGGCATCGAATGTTTTCCTGCTGCCACCGCCCGGCGCCAAGCGCGTCGGGACGGAGGGGACTACGTCGCCCCGCCGCGTCCAACCCGAAGCCGCCGATCAAACCACGCAGGGGCTCGGGCTCTCCGCCGAACAGATGGCGGGGCTGGTGGACGCCCTGGCCCGACGGGGCCAGGGCCCCCAGCGCAAACGCAATTTCGCCGACGAAATGGTCGGCGAAACCGGCCGCGCCCCGGCCGATCTGGGCTTCGCCGCGCAAAGCTATGCCCAGGAGACGCTGCATATGGCTGCCCATCACGAGGATTGGCGCCAGGGCACAATGGCCTACATGGCCGCGCAGAATATCACCGGCAATCTTCGCGGGAACGGCGTCGCCGCCTAGGCAGGCGTTCCGCTCTCTGATACGCAATTGTCTTCCACCTCGGGAGGACGGCAATGGCGTTCACGACGGTTTCGGAACTTCTGCGTATCGGTAAAGACGGCGACATGGCGCTCGGGCATCCCGAGACGCCACACTTGACTTTTGCGGGCTTGCGCAAACTCGCCGCCAAGACGATCGCCGACCTCAACGCGATGGGGATCGGCCGCGACGATCGCGTGGCGATCGTGCTGCCCAACGGGCCGGAAATGGCCGCCGCCTTCCTATGCGTCGCCGGTGCGGCGACGACGGCACCCTTGAACCCCGCCTATCGGCAGGAGGAGTTCGAGTTCTATATCGCCGACCTCAAAGCCAAGGCGGTGCTGGTGCAGAAGGGCGATGAAACGCCCGCGCGCGCCGCCGCCGCGAAACTCGGCGTGCCGCTGATCGAATTGACGCCGACGCGCGATGCGGGGGCAGGTTCCTACACGCTGTCGTCTTTACTGAAGGGCACGGCGGCACAACCCGGCCCCGCACAAGCCGACGACATCGCGCTGATCCTGCACACCTCGGGTACCACGTCGCGGCCCAAGATCGTGCCGCTGGCACAAGCGAATATCTGCGCGTCGGCCCGGCATATCGGCAAGACGCTCGCGCTCACACCCGGCGACAAATGCCTCAACATCATGCCGCTGTTTCATATCCACGGCTTGATC
The DNA here is from genome assembly GCA_020161965.1 of Pseudomonadota bacterium. Taxonomy (GTDB): domain Bacteria; phylum Pseudomonadota; class Alphaproteobacteria; order CACIAM-22H2; family CACIAM-22H2; genus Tagaea. The sequence continues at coordinate 1,738 of JAIUNH010000225.1, read as the reverse complement.
GCGGCGGTGCTGTCGTCACTAGGTGCGGGTGGAGGCACGGTGTGCACGCCGGGCTTCAACGCGCTCAAATTTTTCGGCTGGCTCGATGAGGTGAAGCCGAGTTGGTACACGGCCGTACCGACGATGCATCAAGCCATTCTGGCGCGTGCCGATCGCAACAAGGAAAGCCTGGCGCGCGCGAGTTTGCGCTTCATCCGCTCGTCGTCGGCCTCGCTGCCGCCGCAAGTGATGCTCGAACTCGAAGCCGCGTTCGGTTGCCCGGTGATCGAAAGCTACGGCATGACCGAGGCCGCCCATCAAATGGCGTCGAACCCGTTGCCGCCCGCCGCGCGCAAGCCGGGCTCCGTCGGCATCGCCGCGGGACCGGAAGTCGCGATCATGGACGAAGAAGGCAATCTCCTGCCCAAAGGCGCCCTCGGCGAGATCGTGATTCGCGGCCCCAGCGTGACCAAGGGCTACGAGGCGAACCCGGACGCCAATCTCAAAGCCTTCGCCGGCGGCTGGTTCCGCACCGGCGACCAAGGCACGCTGGACGACGAAGGCTATGTGCGCATCACCGGGCGGTTGAAGGAACTGATCAATCGCGGCGGCGAGAAGGTTTCGCCGCTCGAGGTCGATGAAGTGATCATGGACCATCCGGCCGTGGCGCAGGTCGTGACCTTCGCCATGCCGCACGACAAATTGGGCGAGGATGTCGCCGCCGCGATCGTGCTGCGCGAAGGCCAAGCGACGACCGAACGCGAGATCCGCGATTTCGCGGCGAAGCGCCTCGCGGATTTCAAAGTGCCGCGCCGGGTCGTGATCCTCGCCGAAATCCCGAAGGGGGCGACGGGCAAATTGCAGCGCATCGGCCTTGCCGACAAATTGGGCTTGTGAGCCGCGAAGTGAATCGTGTTCTGATTTTCGGCGCGGGGGCGATCGGCGGCTATATGGGCGTGAAGCTCGCCCAAGGCGGGGCGCGCGTCACGTTCTTCGCGCGCGGGCCGCATCTCGACGCGATGAAACGCGATGGAATCAAGCTGATCTCCGAAGGCAGCGAGACGATCATCAAGGATGCGAATTTCGCCGGCGATGCGCGCGAGGCAGGCGAGCAAGATTTCGTCATCGTCAGCTTGAAGGCCCATGGGCTTGTCGCCGCCGTCGATCAAGTCGCCTCGCTGCTCGGCCCCAAGACCGCCTTGGTCACGGCGATGAACGGCGTGCCCTATTGGTATTTTCACAAACATGGCGGCCCGCATGACGGCAAGCGGCTCGAATCGGTCGATCCGGGTGGTGCCTTGTGGTCGAAGCTCGGCCCCGAGCGCGCCATCGGCTGCGTCGTCTATCCGGCGGCGAATATCCTGGCCCCCGGCGTGATCGAGCATACCTATTCCAATCGCTTCACGTTGGGCGAGCCCGACGGATCGAAAAGCGAGCGCATCGCGGCGTTGTCGGAGTTGATGATCAAGGGCGGCTTGAAGGCGCCCGTCCGCCCGCGCATCCGCGACGATATGTGGGTGAAGCTATGGGGCAATCTTTGCTTCAACCCGCTCTCCGCGCTGACCGGCGCCACGCTCGACGTGATCACCGGCGATCCGGGTACACGCAATGTGGCGCGCGCGATGATGCTGGAAGCGCAAGCGGTCGGCGAAGCTTTGGGCATCAAATTCGGCATCGACGTCGAAAAGCGCAGCGACGGCGCATCCGAAGTCGGCGCGCATAAAACTTCGATGCTCCAGGACCTCGAAGCCAAGAAGCC
>JAIUNH010000224.1 GCA_020161965.1 Pseudomonadota bacterium | reverse complement strand
AATAGCCTTTTATTCCTATGCGTTAAGTGACGTTAACCATATTTCGCCCCAGCACAATATACGGCCCAAGGCAGGCACGCCGTTTATCGGTGGGATTTCGCCGCAATTCCGTGGGATAAGCCCGATCCCGTGAGTATCCCGATCCTTGCCGACCAGAGTACGCGCGGTCTTCTGACCCGCCTTGTCGCCAACCATGTGCGCCCGCATTGGGGCCGGGTGGCGCTGTCCATCTTGTGCATGGCCTTGGCCGCCGCCGCGACCGCCGCCAATGCCTGGCTGATGGAACCGGTGCTCGACAAGGTGTTCGTCGCCCGCGACACGAACATGCTCTATTTGATCCCGCTGGCGGTGATCCTGGCGGCCCTGATCAAGGGTGTGGCGACCTATTTCCAGGGCGTGCTGCTCAACTATGTCGGGCAGCGCATCATCTCCGACTTGCAGATCAAGCTGTTCGCGCAGTCGGTGCGCGCCGATCTCGCCTTCTTCAACGACAATCCCGCCGCGCGCTTGGGCATCCGCCTGACGCATGACGTGGCGCTGATGCGGGCGGCGATCACCCAATCGCTGGTCGGCCTGTCGAAGGATTCGCTGACCGTCGTGTTCCTGGTCGCGTTGATGTTCTGGCAAGATTGGCGCATGGCGCTGATCGCCTTCGTGGTGTTCCCGATGGCGTTCCTGCCCGTGCGCCGCATGGGCAAGCGCATGCGCAAAATCTCCAACAACACGCAGGTCGAAGTCGGCGCGCTGATGACGACGATCGACGAGGCTTTCCAAGGGATCCGCCATGTGAAGGCGTATCTGATGGAGCATCAGGAGACGGCGAAGCTGCGCGCCATCGTCGAGCGCATCTTCGATCTGCTGCACAAAAACGCCCGCACGCGCTCCGCCGCCAATCCGATCATCGAAACGCTGGGCTCGGTCGCCGTCGCCGCCGTGATCTTCTATGGCGGCTGGCAGGTGATCGCGGGCGAAACCACGCCGGGCACGTTTTTCTCGTTCATTACGGCGCTGTTGATGGCCTATCAGCCGATCAAGAGTGTCGCGAACCTCAACAACACACTGCAGGAAGGCCTCGCCGCCGCGGCGCGCGTTTTTGCACTCGAGGATATGGCGCCCAAGATCGTGGATCGCAAAGGGGCGGCCACGCTCGGCAAGGTCGCGGGCGAAATCCGCTTCGAAGGCGTCACCTTCTCCTATCGCGAGGATCGCACGGCGCTGGACGGCCTCACCTTGCGCATCCCCGCCGGCAAGACCGTGGCGCTGGTCGGCCCCTCGGGCGGGGGCAAGACGACGATCCTCAATCTTCTGCCGCGCTTCTACGACGTCGATCAAGGTCGGGTCACGTTGGACGGGTACGATATCCGCGACCTGACGCTCGATTCGTTGCGCGCCAACATGGCGCTGGTGACGCAGGAAACAAGCCTGTTCCACGACACGATTCGCGCCAATATCGGCTACGGCAAGCCGGGGGCGACGGACGCCGAGATCCGCGAGGCCGCGCGCATCGCGGGCGCGCTCGATTTCGTCGAAGCCTTGCCCGACGGTTTCATGACCGTGGTGGGCGAACGCGGCTCGAAACTCTCGGGCGGTCAGCGTCAGCGCGTGGCGATCGCGCGCGCGTTCCTCAAAAACGCGCCGATCCTGTTGCTGGACGAAGCCACGTCGGCGCTCGACAACGAATCGGAACGCTTGATCCAGCAATCGCTGGCCACACTGATGAAGGGCCGCACGACGATCGTCGTCGCGCACCGCCTGTCGACCATCGTCGATGCCGATATCATCTGCGCGATCGAAGACGGGCATCTGGTCGAATTCGGCAGCCATGCCGAATTGCTGAAGCGCGGCGGGCTTTATGCCAAGCTCCACGCGTTGCAAAGCTCGGCGAAAGAAAAAGACGCTAACGCCGCACCGGCGTAACCGGTTCGTAGACGCGCAATACCGTGCGGAAAAGATCCGGCCCGCCGAATTTGCGCGCGAGATAGCGCAGCAACGGGGTGGCTTCGTACAGCGTCGCTTGCGTGCGGCCGATCTTGCCGGTCTTGGTGAAATTCTGGCGTCGCGCGCCGTCGAAACCTTCATCGTAACGATGCTCGTCCTTGTCGTCGAGCAAGCGCACGCTGCGCACGAAGCTCTTGCCGTTCTCGCGCGTGCGATAATGGCGCAGGATCATCGCGCGGCTGCGGGGCACGGCGTAGTAATCCGCCAGCGATCCGATCGTCAGCGTCGCGGTGTCGACGCCGAAATCCAGAATTTTGCCTTGCAGCGCGCAAAGCCGGTCGAGCGGCGAGTCCGGCCCCAGCGGATCGTCCCACGGCATCGGTTCCAACAGCTTCGCGGCTTGCTTGCCGGTGGCGGCGAAACGCGCGGCCGGATGTGCCGCGATTTTCATGTCCGCATCGGCGATCACCGCGCGCGCGAATTCGCCCAAGCGGCCGCGCGGCGGGGCGTTCAACGGATCGAAGCCGTCGCCGCCCGCCATCTGGCGGCCCACGGCGATGCGCTGATCGGCCTCGGCGACATTGCCCGACGTTTCGCACGGCACATGGAACAGCAGCGTGCCGTTGGCGCCGACGGCGCGGCGCAACGCGGCGAGCACGCCTTTGGGCCCGTTCTCGACCGGGACCAGATCGCGCATCGCGACATGGGGAATAAGCACGTCGCCCGGCCGCACGCCCAAAGCGCGCAATTGCTCGGCGAGAGTCTCGATCCTCAGCGCGGGTTCTGCGCCCATCGCGCCAGCTTCTTCAGGAATTCCTCGCACTGGGCGAGCTGATCGCGCGTCGTGTACTCGTCGGTCTTGTGCGCGACGGCGATATCGCCGGGCCCGCAAATGACGGTGGAGATACCGGCTTCCTGGAATTGCCCCGCCTCGGTGCCGAAAGCGACGGCCGAAACGGTGTTCGCCCCGGTCATCTCGCAGGCAAGCTTCTGGGCAAGTCCATCATGTTCGGGCTTGCAGGCGGGGATCCAGGCGTATTTCGAAACTTCGAAATGCGCCTCGCGCGATTCCTTCTTCATCGCCGCGTCGATCTCGGCGGCCTTCGCAAGGGCGCGCGCATAGATCGCTTCGGCATCCACACCCGGCAGCGGGCGCAATTCCCAAGCCAAGCGGCAATCGCGCGGCACGATATTGACCGCCGTGCCGCCCTGGATATGGCCGATGCCCACGGTCGTGTAGGGCGGATCGAATTCGATGCCGGGGATCGCGTGTTTCTGGCCGTCTTCGATCAACTCGCGCTGAAGTTCGTCCAAGAAGGATAAGAAGCGCCCCATATGGACGATCGCGTTGCTGCCCAATTGCGGCGCGCTCGAATGCGCTTCCAATCCGCGCGCCTGGGCGATGTTCGAGCAAATGCCCTTATGCGCGACGATCACGCGCATCATCGTGGGCTCGCCCACGAAGCACACCGACGCGCGCGGCAATTCGCGGCCGAACAGCGCGATCGCATGGGGGGCACCGAAGCAGCCTACTTCCTCGTCATACGAGAAACAGAAATGGATCGGGCGTTCGAGCTTCAGCTTGGCGAATTCGGGGGCGAGGCCCAGCGCCACGGCGATGAAGCCCTTCATGTCCGACGAGCCGCGGCCGTAGAGCTTGCCGTCTTTCTCGGTCAGCGTGAACGGATCGGTCGTCCAGGGTTGGCCGTCGACGGGCACGACGTCGGTATGGCCCGACAGGATCAAGCCGCCCTCGACCATCGGGCCGATCGTGGCGACCAGATTGGCCTTGGTGCCGTCTTCATTGGGCACGATGCGGGCGGGAATGCCGAGATCGGCGAGATAGCTGCGCACATCTTCGATCAACCCGAGATTCGAATCCCGGCTGACCGTACGATGCGCGACAAGACGCTCGAGGAACGTGACCGAATTCTGCGCCGCGGCCATCGTGCGATCAGCCGTTCGCGCCGTTGTCGCGCGGCGCGCCGACGATCGCCAGGAATTCGCGGCGCGTGGCTTCCTGATCGCGGAAGGCGCCGAGCATGCGGCTCGTCACCATCGATACGCCGGTCTTATGCACGCCGCGCGTCGACATGCACTGGTGCTGCGCCTGGACGACGACGGCGACACCCTTGGGCTGGAGCACTTCTTCGATCGTGTTGGCGATCTGCGCGGTCATCTTCTCCTGGATCTGCATGCGCTTGGCGTAGACGTCGATGACGCGCGCGAGCTTGGAGATGCCGACCACGCGCTTGGCGGGCAGATAGGCGACATGCACCGTGCCCAGGATCGGCGCGAGGTGATGTTCGCACACGCTTTCGAAGCGCACGTCGCGCAGCACGACCATTTCGTCGTAGCCCTCGGTTTCCTCGAAGGTGCGCTTCAGCAATTCGACCGGATCTTCGTTGTAGCCGGCGAACCATTCCTCGTAAGCGCGCACGACGCGTTCGGGCGTGCCCAGCAGGCCTTCGCGCATCGGATCGTCGCCCGCCCATTCGATCAGGGTGCGGACGGCGTCTTGCGCGGCTTCGCGCGTCGGGCGCGCGCGCTTGGTAACGACGGATTTGAGAGCGGATTTCAAGGGTGGGGGTCCCTTCAGTTCAGCTTGGCGGTGAAATGGGGCGAGTCGAGCGAGAAGGCGGGCACTTCGATGTCGAAGCGGTCGCCATCCGGCGTTTCCATCAGATAGGTCCCGGCCATGATGCCCGACGGCGTGCCGAGCGGCGTGCCCGACGTATATTCGAAGCTCTCGCCGGGCTTCATGATCGGCTGCTCGCCGACCACGCCCGCCCCCTTCACTTCCTGCAAGCGGCCCAGCGCATCGGTGATCTTCCAATGGCGCGCGCGCAATTGCACGGTCGCCGCCCCGAGATTCTCGATGCGGACGTGATAAGCCCAGACGTAATGGTTCTCGGACGGCGAAGATTGGTCGTCCAGAAACACCGGCTTGACGGTGACTTTGATGTCGCGGGTCGTGGCACTGTACATGACCGGCGCACTATAGGCCGCGAAGGGGGGCCGGTGCCAGCCCCCCTCAATCCTTGTGTTACCGAGCCTTGCGGACGGCCGCCAAGGCGCGTTCGATGTCTTCCAGCAAATCGGCCGGGTCCTCGATCCCCAACGACAGGCGCAGGCTGCCGGGGCCGATGCCCAGGCGCGCCTTTTCCTCCGCCGGCAAACGTTGGTGGGTCGTCGTCGCGGGGTGGGAGATCAGGCTTTTGACGTCGCCCAGATTGTTGGAGATGTCGATCGTTTGCAGCGCGTCCTGGAAGGCGAAGGCCGCTTTCTTGCCGCCCTTCACGTCGAACGCGACCAGCGTCGAGCCCGACTTCATCTGCTTGCGCGCGAGCGCGTATTGCGGATGGGATTTGAGGCCGGGGTAATAGACGCGCTCGATCTCGCGCGCCTTCTCCAGCCGCTTGGCGATGATCAATGCGTTGCGCGTCTGTGCTTCCACGCGAAGGGGAAGCGTTTCGATCCCCTTCAGCAGCACCCAGGCATTGAAGGCGGACAGCGTCGGGCCGGTATGGCGCAGGAACGGCACCAGCGTTTCGTCGACCCATTTCTGGCGGCCGAGAACCGCCCCGCCCAGTACGCGGCCTTGGCCGTCGATATGCTTGGTGGCGGAATAGATCACCACGTCGGCACCCAGCGCGATCGGCTTTTGATACATCGGTGTGGCGAATACGTTGTCGGCGACGACGCACGCCCCCGCCTTGTGCGCGAGCTTCGACACCGCCTTGATGTCCACGAGGTCGAGCATCGGGTTCGACGGCGTTTCCAGGAACACCGCCTTCGTGGGCTTCGCCAATGCGGTCTTCCATTGGTCGAGATCGCCGCCATCGACCAGCACCGATTCGATGCCCCAGCGCGGCAGCAGCTCGGTCACGATGTAATGGCAGGACCCGAACAGCGCGCGCGCCGACACGATGCGATCGCCCGCCTTCAATTGGCAGGCGAGGGCCGCGAACACCGCCGCCATGCCCGATGCCGTAACTTTGCAGGCCTCGGCCCCTTCCAAAGCGGCCAGGCGCTTTTCCAGCATCTGGTTGGTCGGGTTGCCGAAGCGCGAATAGACGAAGCGTTGATCCTTCGCCGGCGCCTTCGACGAGAAGGCGGCTTCGGCATCGAACGCACTGTCATAGACGAAGCCCGAATTGAGATAGAGCGCTTCGCTCGTCTCGAACCATTCGGAACGGTGCGTGCCTTCGCGCACCACGCGCGTCGCGGCGCGCCAGGATTTGCGGATCGTATCGGACTTGTTGGCCGGCATCGGAAGAACCCCCAAAACGACAAAACCCCGACCGTGGGATCGGGGCTTTCGGGCGGAACCGCGAGGGGTTCCGGGACTTCCGGCACCGACCTTTTAGCGGGAGGATTAACGTGACCCCGCAAGCCGGCCGGCCCAAATCGTCACGTAACGGCGAAACTATTCCCGGCCCCGATTTCTGTCAAGCCGGACCGGCTTGCGAAAAACCCGAGCGCCGCCTATCTTCCCGGACGGTTCGCGGGTGTAGCTCAATGGTAGAGCAGAAGCTTCCCAAGCTTACGACGAGGGTTCGATTCCCTTCACCCGCTCCATCTTTTTCCCTTAAAATCAGCATAAATCTCCAATCTGTTCGGCGAACTAAGGTTCGCTTGGGACAAATTT
>JAIUNH010000223.1 GCA_020161965.1 Pseudomonadota bacterium | reverse complement strand
CGGCCATGGCGTGGAATGGACCACCTTCGACACCGGACCGCTGCAGGAGCGCCTTTTCCGCGAGCTTGCGCTGCCGGAGACCTCGGTGGATGTCGGCTTCATCGTCAACACGCAGGCGGTGCCGCGCGCGGCCGATCTCTTCGAGCCGCTCGATCCCTTCATGGCGAAGGACCCGATCGAGGCGCCGTCCGACGTCTTCCCCGGCCTGATGAAGGGCATGAGCGTCGGCGGCAAGCTGCTGGCGGTGCCGGTGCGTCACGCGTCCTCGGGGCTGCACTGGAACAGCGAGATTCTCGCCGAGCGCGGCTTTCCCAAGCCGCCGGCGACGATCGAGGAGTTCATCGAGATCGCCAAGGCCTGCACCTACAAGCGCGCCGACGGCACCAATTGCATCGGGCTGGTGATGCCCGGCGTCACCTATCCCAACGTGATCGACCTCGCGCGGGCCTGGGACGGCGACTTCATTACGCAGGACTTCAGGATCGTCGCCGACCAGCAGGGCATGCTCAACGCGATCAAGCTGTTGCGCCAGCTCTTCCAGGGCGGGGCCTTCCCGCGGAATTTCGCGACGCTTTCCACAGAGGAGGTCGCGACATGGATGCAGCAGGGGCGTGCCGCGATGGCGCTCCAGAGCATGGGCCGCAATCGTATTTTCAACGATCCCGCGAAGAGCAAGTTCGCCGGCAAGATCATGACCGGCGCGGTGCCGATCTCGGCCTCGCTCAAGGACAAATATGCCGTCGCCCCGGCGAAGGTCGAGTTCTGGGGCATGGCGATCCCGAAGAACACCAAGAACAAGGAACTGGCCTGGGGCCTGATGCGCCAGATGCTGTCGAAGGATTCGACGCTGAAGGCGGCGCTGAACGGCAACGGCCCGGTGCGCAACTCGACCTACGACGATGCGCGCATCAAGGAAAAGCTGCCCTTCGCCGAGGAGGAACGCAAAGTCCTGCGCGTCGCCCGCGTGCCGATGCCGGCGTTCGACAACGCGCAGCGGGCGGCCGATCTGTTCAAGGAGGAGGCGGAAGCCGCCATCCTGGGCATGAAGACGCCGCGCGCGGCGATGGACGACCTGACGCGGCGCACGCAGCGTCTGCTGCAGGGCTAAAGCAACGCCTCGCGCGTGCTGGGCTGGCCGAGATGGGCGACGACGTCGCCCGCCTCGGTCCGTGCCGGTACGCGGCGGCACATCACGATGCCGGGCGCTTCGAAACGGATCGTTTCGGGCGCCCGGTCCGGACGTTCAATGTCGTGCAGTCGGCCGGCGATATCGCCCGCCGCCACGCTTTGGCCCAGCGACGTCGCGGGCTCGAACAAGCCCCGCCCGGGCGAGCGCACGAAATGGCGCGGCTCCACCGCCAATAGGCGCACTTGCTTCGGGATGGGCTTGGGCACCGTCAATCCGGCGAAGCCGAGGAAGCGCGCGATACCCTCGCGCGCCACGCTCAACGAATAGGGCGTTAGTGTCCCCGCCCCGCCAAGCTCGGTGGAAATCGCGACTTTGCCCGCCGATTGCGCCGCCGACAGGAACGTGCCGATGGCTTGAGGCTTCGCCACCACGCCCGCATCGGGCGCGCCGAACGCGATCAACGCATCCAGCGTGCGCGCGCGCAAATGCTTGTCCGCCGGCAATCGCGCCCAGGCGCAAGGCATGTATTCCAACGTGCGCCCGCCCGAATGCATGTCGATCACGAAATCGGCGGCGGGCAGCAACAGCCGCGTGATGCCTTCGGCGATTTGCGTCGTCGGCGTGCCGTCGCCATGCCCCGGAAAGACGCGCGCGAGATTGCCGCCATCGATCGGCGAGGTGCGCCGCCCGATCGCGGCGGCGGGCGCGTTCGCCGCCGGCACGATGATCAAACGCCCGCGCAACGACGACGGTTCGATATCGCGCGCAAGATCGGACAACGCCACTTGGCCTTCATATTCGTCGCCATGCACGCCCGCCGTCGCCAGCAAGGTCGGACCGGGCGCGCCGTTGATCACGATCACCGGAATAACGATCTGCCCATAGGCGGATTCGTCATGCGACCACGGCAAACGCATCGCGCCGAAAATGCGGCCGGGCCGGTCCAGCGGGATATCGAGTTCGGCGGGGCCGCTCATGCGTCACCTTCGAACACGGATGCGTGGACGAACAAACCCGGCGCCCCGCCCGAATGTAGGAACAGCACATCCGCGTTCTTCGGCACGCGCCGATCGGCCAGCGCCGCGATCAAGCCCGCCAGCGCCTTGCCGCTATAGACGGGATCGAGCACCAAGCCTTGCATGCGGCCCGCAAGCCGCACAGCGGCGATGGATTCGGGCGACGGCACGCCATAGCCGGGGCCGGTCATCTCGATCATGTCGAAATCGCTTTCCGTCAGGCGCGTGGAAATGCCCAGCACCTCGGCCCCGCGCGCGGCGACATCGACGATCCAGGGAACAAGCCGCGACGCGGGTTGCTGCACCGATACGCCGACAAGGCGCGGGCCAAGCCCACGATGTTTGAAGCCCAACGCCAACCCGGCGAGCGTCAAAGACGAGCCGCAGGCGACAACCATATGCGTCGCCGTTTCGCCGCCTTGCGCGAGGATTTCGTCCGCCCCTTGCGCCCAAGCGGCCACACCCAACCCGGCCGTATCGCCGGTGAGTTGAACGATCAGCGGCTTGCGGCCCTTGGCGCGCGCCGCGTCCGCGATCTCGTCGAGCTTGGCGCGGATCGCCGGATCCCACGGATCGGTCAAATCCGTGAACGTGACCTCGGCGCCGAACACGTGATCGAGCAACAGATTGCCAATACGCGGCGTACCGGGTTTGCCGCGCAACAACAGCGCGCAGCCCAAGCCGATCTTGGCGGCCGAGCCCGAGAGCGCGCGGCAGAAATTCGATTGCGCGGCGGCGGTGGAAATCACCATATCCGCGCCCTTGGCCTTGGCATCGCCCAGGATCAATTCGATTTGGCGCAGCTTGTTGCCGCCGAACGCGGCCCCGGCCAGATCCTCGCGCTTGATCCGCAACGCGGCCGCCCCGATCGCGGCGGCAAGACGTGGTGCCGCCTCAATGGGTGTAGGAAAACGCGCGAGATCGACGCGCGGGAGGGGCGTTTTCGCCAGGGCTTCCATAGGTTTGAATTAAACCAATGCAGGCCCCACGGCAACGCGTCACAAGGCGGTATTGCGGCGCGCGCATGCTGCCGCCAGACTGGCGGGCATGAACGACGCACCGCTCGTCTTCTACGCGACATCGCTGGCCGCAAGGCTGGCGGCGGGGGCGTTCGGGATCGCCGCCATTGCGGGCGGCATCGCGTTGTTGCGCGGGGCCGCGTCGGTGTGGATCGCCGGTGCGCTGATCGCGGGCGGCGGCTTGGTCTTGGGCTTTGGCCTGCTTTCGCGCGAAGTGTCGCTCGCCGGCGCTACGCTTCGCTGCGGCACGGGCGGAAGGACGATCGCTCTGACCGAGTTCACCGAGGCGCGCGAAACAACGCGCACGGAGCGGGGCCCGCGCAACGAATTTCGGGGCGAGCGTGTCCAACTCGTCCTGACAGGGCCTTACGGGCGCACGGAGACCTGCCAGCTTTATCACCGCCTCGCCCCCGCCGACCGGGAACGCCTGCTCGCCGAAATCCGGGCAAGATTGCGCGCGTGAACTAAGCCGCCGTGCGCGCCTGCCCCATCACGTCCGCGATGATCTCGAACGAGCGTAAGCGCTTGGCGAAATCGAACATGTCGGAGACGATCATCAATTCGTCGGCCTGGGTGCGCGCGACGAACGCGTCGATGCCCTTTCGCACCGTTTCCGGCCCGCCCATGATGCTGGCCCCCAGCATCTGCATGGCGTGCGATTTTTCCTGCGGCGTCCAATAGGTCTCGATATCGTCGATCGGCGGTTTGGTCGGCTGGCGCACGCCCCGGAACATGTCGGCGACCGACATCTGCTTCGATGTCGCCAGAAAGCGCGCCTCGGCATCGCTCTCGGCGGCGAAGATGTTGACGCCGACCAGCGCATAGGGCTTCGCGAGCGTTTCCGACGGCTTGAAACGCGCGCGATAGATTTCCAGCGCGCGATCCAACATCTGCGGCGCGAAATGCGAGGCGAAGCCGAAGGGCAGCCCCAGCTCCGCCGCCAATTGCGCGCCATAGAGGCTCGAGCCGAGAATCCACAGCGGCACATTCGTGTCCGCACCGGGAACCGCCTCGATCCGCTGGCCCGGCTGGACGGGGCCGAGGAAGGCCTGAAGCTCCAGCACGTCTTGCGGGAAATTCTCGGCACTTTCGGGATCGCGCCGCAGGGCGCGCAACGTCATCTGATCGGTGCCGGGCGCGCGGCCGAGACCCAAATCGATGCGGCCGGGGAACAACGTCTCCAGCGTGCCGAATTGTTCGGCGATCACATAGGGCGCGTGGTTGGGCAGCATGATCCCGCCCGCCCCCACGCGGATCGTCTTGGTGCCCGCCGCGATATGGGCGATCACCACCGACGTTGCGGCCGTGCTGACCGACGGCATGTTGTGATGCTCGGCGACCCAGATGCGCTTATAGCCCCAGGTTTCAGCGTGCTGAGCCAGCGCGCGGGCGTCATCAAGGGCGGCACGCCGATCGGAGCCCTGACGGACGCGGCCAAGCTCGAGAATGGACAATTGAACCACGTTACTATTCCTTTCGGCCGCCGGGATCGCCCGTATAAGTGGTTATGCGCGCGTCCAAAGACAAGGCGGGTGCTGGGGGCTTTACACAAGGCCGCCCGATACGGCACAACGCCCTTCGTCAAGGCGGGTGGCCGGGTTAGCACAGCGGTAGTGCAGCGGTTTTGTAAACCGAAGGTCGGGGGTTCGATCCCCTCACCCGGCACCAGCGCCGCCCTTGCGGGAAACGAGGCAATGTCCGATTTCGGTCTCTCGGTCGCGCAAATCGCCGCACTCGACACGCCCATTCTGACGGCCCTGCGAACGTCGCACGCCGCGCTCGCGCTGAACGCGCGTTTCGTTTCGCGCTATCCCGCCGCGATCGCGCCCTTCGCAGCGCTCATCGAAGAGGGCGCGCAAGCGCATAACGAACTCCGCGACTTCGCCAAGCTCGGCCCGGTCGCGTTGCTCTATCCCGATGCGGGCGCGCCCGCCCCGGTCGCGGGGCTCGACGTCAAAATCGCCGCCAAGGTCATGCAAATGATCGCGACAATCCCGGCCGCGGCGCCGCCGGGCTTCACCCCCGAAACTTTGGGCGTGGCCGACGTGCCGGACATGCTGGAGCTGACCGCGCTGACCAAGCCCGGCCCGTTCTTCGCGCGCACCCACGAGCTGGGCCGTTATATCGGGATACGCATCGACGGGCGGCTCGCCGCCATGGCGGGCGAACGGATGCGCCCCCAGGGCTTCACCGAGATCAGCGCCGTCTGCGTCCACCCCGATTTCCAGGGCCGCGGCCACGCCAAGGCGCTGGTCAAAGCGCTGATGGGCAGCATCGCCGCGCGCAGCGAGCGGCCGTTTCTGCATCTCTACGCCGACAATCCGGGTGCGCGCGCGCTTTACGAGCGACTTGGCTTCGTACCCCGTCAGATTTTTGAATTCCGGGTGATGGCCGCCCCCGCCTAAATAGAACCGTCACCCCGACGCGATATTGTGGAAACCACGGCGCGTGGTAACATAACTGCAATAATAGGGGGCTTACACGAATGGACGGAACGACGCCGCAGGCACCGACGCCTGCTGTCATGGCGGCCCTTGCCGCCTATCGACCGGGGCGCACGCTGCCCCAAGCGCTTTACACCTCGCCCGAAGCCTTCGCCGCCGATATGGCGAAGATCCACCGCAAGCATTGGCTGTTCGCGGGCTACGGGTTCGAGATTCCCAATCCCGGCGATTGGTTCGTCTACACGGTCGCGGGCTCGGAAATCATCTTCGCGCGCGGGCGCGACATGAAGGTGCGCGGCTTCCACAATGTGTGCCGCCATCGCGGCTCGCGCATTTGTTTGGAAGGCCACGGCCATAGCTCCGTCCTCGCCTGCCCCTATCACAAATGGACCTACGCGCTCGACGGTTCGCTGATGCTCGACACGGCCAAGGAATTCGGCGTGCCGAAATCCGAACTGGGCCTGAAGCAGGTTTCGGTCGCCGATGCGGGTGGCTTGCTGTTCTTCTCGATCGCCGAGAACCCGCCCGATTTCTCCGAAGCCGTCGAAACGATCGGCCGCAAGATGAAGCCGCACGCGCTGCATCGCGTGAAGATCGCGCATCAGGCCGAATATCGCGTGAAGGCGAATTGGAAGGTCGTGTTCGAGAACAACCGCGAGTGCTACCACTGCCCGACCAACCACGCGGAATATAACCTCACCGCTTACGACGTCGAACGCGACCGCGCGGTGATGGATCCTTCGTTGCTGCCCGCCATCGAAGCGATCGTCGCCAAGGCCAACGAACGTTTCGCCGCGTTGGGCTACGACACGGGCGACGCCAGCTCCAACATGACGGGCAAGAATTGGCGCTGTCATCGCACGCCGCTGAAGGAAGGCTTCATTACCCAGTCGATGGACGGCAAGCCCGTCTCGCGCCTGATGGGCGACGTGAAGGAATGGGATAGCGGCACGCTGCGCTGCACGGTGTTCCCGAATTTCTGGCAGCACACCAATTGCGACTACGCGTGTGCGGCGCGCCTCACGCCCA
>JAIUNH010000222.1 GCA_020161965.1 Pseudomonadota bacterium | reverse complement strand
ACTTGGGCCGCGATCAAGGGCCGCGAGGCGTTGCAAATCGTGTGGGACGAAACATCCGCCGAGAAACGCGGCACCGCGGAATTGCGCGCCGAGTATCTCGCGGCACTGGATGTGCCGGGCACGCATGTCGCCGATACGACCGGCGATGCGCAAGCGGCACTCGGCCGCGCGGTCAAAACGATCGAGACGACTTACGAGTTCCCGTATCTCGCGCACGCCGCACTCGAACCGCTCAACGCCGTCGTGCGGCGCACGGGCGACACGATCGAAATCTATGGCGGGCATCAGATCCCCGATCTCTATCAGGGGCTGGCCGCGCGCGCGGCGGGCACGACGCCCGACAAGATTTCGATGCGCATCATGAAGACCGGCGGCGGCTTCGGCCGGCGCGCGGTCGGCGATGGCGACGTGGTGATCGAAGCGGTCGAGATCGCCAAGGCGATCGGCTTCCGGGCACCCGTGAAGCTGCAATGGGCGCGCGAGACCGACATGACCGGCGGGCGCTATCGCCCGATGTATATGCACAAGGTCAAGATCGGGGTCGACGCGCAAGGCCGTCTCGCCGGTTGGCATCATCGCATCGTCGGCCAATCGATCCTGGGCGGCACGCCCTTCGCGGGCATGATCCAGAACGGGATCGACGTCACCTCGGTCGAAGGTGTGGCGCACACGGTCTATGCCATCCCCGATCGGCGCGTCGAACTCACCACCACCAAGGTCGGCGTGCCGGTCTTGTGGTGGCGTTCGGTCGGCCACACCCACACCGCCTATGCGATGGAAACGGCGTTGGACGAAGTGGCTGCCGCGACGGGCAAGGACCCGGTCGCCTTGCGCCGCGAATTGCTGGCGGGCAAGCCCAAGCATCTGGGCGTGCTCGAACTCGTCGCGCGCCAGGCGAAGTGGAACGAGAAACCGGCTGAAGGCATCTATCGCGGCGTGGCGGTGCATGAAAGCTTCGGCACCACCGTCGGCATGGTCGCCGAAATCCGCATGACGAGCGCGACCGAATTCAAGGTCGAGCGCGTCGTGGCGGCGGTCGATTGCGGTGTGGCGATCAATCCCGATCAGGTGCGCGCGCAAATCGAGGGTGCGGTCGGTTTCGGCCTCGGTTCGGTCTTGCGCGAGAAGCTGACGCTGGAAGGCGGCAAGGTCGTCGAAACGAATTACGACCAGTATCGTCCGTTGCGCATCGACGAGATGCCGAAGGTCGAGGTCCATATTGTTCCGTCGAACGCGGCGCCGACGGGCATCGGCGAACCCGGCGTGCCGTTGATCGGCCCGGCGGGCGCCAACGCCTATGCGGCCGCGACCGGCAAGCGCATCCGCGCCTTGCCGTTCGAAACGGGCGTGGAGCAGGGCGTTTAGTTCAAGCGGCGTAAGCGGCGACGACGTCGATCAAGCGGTCGATCGAGACCGGCTTGGCGACGTAGTCGCTGCAGCCCGCGGCCAGAATGCGCTCGCGATCGCCGCGCAGCGCATAAGCGGTGATCGCGACGACAGGAATGTCGCGCAACGCGGGGTCCAGCTTCATTTCCTTGGCGACATCCACGCCCGAGCGGCCGGGCAGATGAATATCCATCAGCACCAGATTGGGCTGGCCGTTGCGGGCGGCGTCGATCGCCGCTTCGCCGTCGCGCACGCGCAGCGTCGTGTAGCCCTTGGCTTCGAGCACATCGCCGAACAGCTTCATGTTCAGCGGATTGTCTTCGACGATCAAAACGGTTTTGGCGGCCATCGGTGCGCAAAGCTCGCGGGCGGAGGAAATCTTCCCGTCACTCTACGCGGCACCTATGGACGATCCCTTAACGGCACGTAACTATATGTAAATTAAAAGAAAACGGCCGGCGGATCGCTCCGCCGGCCGTGGTAACGCATCGGATTGCAAATCCGATCAGGTCGGGATCTTGCGCAATTCCAGCGGCGGCAGGAACGCGTCGGTATAGATCAGATCGTTGGCCGGAACCGGCGTCACGTTGAACGCATCGCACAGACCGGCGAGCGAGCGCGTGAGACGGCCCTGATCGACATGACCGATGCCGAACTGGCGCGTCGTCGGCGTGGCGATCGACTGTTCGAGCACCATCTTGTAGCGCGGCAACTCGACTTCCAGCGAGTTCAGCGATTGGCGGCGGATGGCCGCCTCGACCGAAGCCTTCGGGTCCTTGATCATTTCCTGCATCGAACGCGCCGTGGCGCGCGCGAAGCCGGCCGCGACCGTCGGATTGGCGGCGAGCCATTCCTTCTTCGCGAAGATGGTCGAGCCGAACAATTCGATGCCGGCGGTCGAGTACTGGATCCAGTCGATCTGGTCGAGCGGCACGCCCGCGCGCACCATGTTGAGTGCGACCGACGACACGAAGCCCGTCGCCCCTTGCGCTTCGCCGCGCACGACCAGCGTTTCGCGCAGCGGGAAGTCGATATGGCGCAGCGTGACCTTCGACTGGTCGATGCCGGCGGCCTTGGCGAACCACGGGAACATCTGGCGGCCGGCGTCGGGCTCGGGGGCCGCGAGCGTCTTGCCTTCGATGTCCTTCGCGTTCTTGATCGCGCCCTTCTTGAACACGATGCCGTGCTGCATCACGTCCCACAGCACGAAGAACGACTGGACCGCCGTCGCCGGGTTGGTGGCGGTGAAGCGCGCCATCGTGCCGAAATCGCCGAAGCCGATATCGTAGGTGCCTTGCGCGACGCGCGTCACGGCTTGGCCCGAACCCGCACCGCCGTCGACCTGCACATCCAGGCCTTCGGCCGCGTAGAGGCCCTTTTCGACCGCCAGCAGGAAGTTCGATTGAGGGCCCCAGAAATCGACGTCGAGCGTGAAGCGCACCTTGGTGCGCGCCTGGGCGAGGGCGGGGGCCGCCAGCTTGAACTGCGCTGCGGCGGCCGCACCGGCGAGGCCGAGCCCGAAGGTACGGCGTGAAATCTTCCCGGTCATGCTTGGTTTGCCTTTCGGTTTATGGGTTCGGACGGGCGCCGGCGAGAGTCCGGCGTCATTCCGTAGCCACCGATAAAGCAAACCCAGGGCCAGCCCGTTGCTGGCCCCATTTCGTATACTTAAGCCGATTTCTGCCTAATTTTTATCCGACGTGCTTACGCTGCGAGCGATAGCGCGTCGACGAAGGTTGCGGGATCGACATTGCCGCCCGAAACGACCGCGACGATGGTCTTGCCTTTGATCGGCAGCTTGCCCGCCAGCACGGCCGTGGCGGCGACCGCCCCGCCGGGTTCGGCGACAAGTTTGAATTCCTGGAACAACGTCGCCATCGCGCGCTTCACCTCTTCGTCCGTCACCGCGAAGCCGCCTTTCAGCAGCTTGCTGTTCAGCGCGAAGGTCATCTCGCCCGGCGTGGGAGCGAGCAGCGCATCGCAGATCGAGCGCGCGTCGGGGTCGTTCTTGATCCGCGTGCCCGCTTCCAGGCTGCGCTTGGTGTCGTCGAAGCCGACGGGTTCGGCCGCGTAGACCGGCACGCCGGGCAGGGCGCCCGACAACGCCAGCGCCGTGCCCGAGACGAGGCCGCCGCCGCCGCAGCACACGACGACCGCGTCGGGCTTCACGCCCAGCGCTTCGCATTGCTGCGCGATCTCCAACCCGATCGTGCCTTGGCCCGCGATGATGTTGGGATCGTCATAGGGCTTCACGAGCGTGGCGCCGTATTTGGCTTGCAGCTCCAGGCCCATCTTCTCGCGATCCTGGGTGTAGCGGTCATAGGGCACGACCGTCGCGCCGAAGGCCTTGGTGCGCGCGATTTTGATCGTGGGCGCGTCTTCCGGCATGATGATCCAGGCGGGCATGCCGAGCATCTGTGCCGCGGCCGCCACACCTTGCGCGTGATTGCCCGACGAGAACGCAACGACGCCGTTCTTGCGCTTGTCGGCCGGGATCTGGCTGATCGCGTTATAGGCGCCGCGGAATTTGAACGAGCCCGTGCGCTGCAACGGCTCCGCCTTCAGCAGCAGGCGCCCGCCCAATTTGGCGTTCAACAACGGCGCTTCCAGCAGCGGCGTTTTGACCGCGAACCCCTCGATACGCTTGGCGGCGGCAACGACATCGTCGAACACGGGCAGGGCCATTTTATCCTCGCTAGAAACCGACGCGCGACTGTCGCGTGTACGGGCCCATGCGATCAAGGGCGAACATGTCGCCCGACAATTACGCCGCTTTCGCCAGCAACGCCGCCAGCGCCATGCGGCAAACGGGCTCGTCCAGCGTGGGCGCGTGGCCGGTATCGGGGATTTCAACCTGCATCAGATCGGGTTTCGCCGCCTTCATCTTGGCGAAGGTTTCGGCCGACAACACATCCGACTTGGCGCCGCGCACGACCAACGCGGGCAGCGCCGACGCCGCGCGCCACAGCGCCCAAAGATCGATCTCGGGATCGCCGTCGGGCTGAAGATTGGCGGCGATTTTTACGTCCCAATCGTAATGCAGCTTGCCGTCGTCGCCGGTGCGATACGTGTTGCGCACGAGTTGTTCCCAGCCTTGCGCATCGTTGGCCAGCACATCGGGCAAGAATTCGCGCAGTGCGATCGACGCCGCGTTCCAATCGGGCTGCGGCCGGTCGACGGAAATGTAATCGAGAATGCGTTGGGCGCCGTCTTGCGCGATATCGGGGCCGATATCGTTGACGACAAGGCCGGTGACTTGGCTCGGTAGCATCGTCGCCAATGCCATCGCCAGCAATCCGCCGAACGACGTGCCGATGACGACGAAACGCTCGAGCCGCGCCGCGATCGTCAGCGCGCGCAGATCGTCGAGATAATATTGCGGCGCATAGGTCGAAACATCGCGCGCGTAATCCGAACGCCCGCGCCCGCGCAGATCGGGCGAGACGACGCGGTAGCCGTTATTGGCGAGGCGTGTGGCGACCCAATCGAAATCGGCGCTATGCCGCGTGAGGCCGGGCAGGCAGAGAATATCGGGCGCGTGATTCGTGCCGTTCGGCGCCCATTCGGCGTAATGCAGCGACAATCCGTCGGACGACGTAAAGCGCCGCGCCGATTTCATCCGCCGCGTTCCTCTTTCTTCGCCGCGTCCCAGAGCTTGTCCATCTCGGCGAGATCGGATTCCGCCGGCGTGCGGCCGCGCTCGCGCAGCTTTTCTTCCACACGGCCGAAGCGGCGTTCGAATTTCGCGTTGGCGCCGCGCAACGCCGTCTCGGCGTCCACGCCCGCGAGGCGTGCGACGTTGACGATCGCGAACATCAGATCGCCGACTTCTTCCTCGAGCTTCTTCTGGTCGGCAATGGCGAGTTCGACGCGAAGCTCGCCGATTTCTTCCTCGACCTTGTCGAGGGCGGCACCCGCCGTGCCCCAGTCGAAGCCCACGCGGCTCGCGCGCTTTTGCAGCTTCTGCGCGCGCAACGCGGCGGGCAGGGCCAGCGGCACGCCATCCAGCGCGCCGGCTTGGGCCTTCGATTTGCGCTCATGCGCCTTGGTCGCTTCCCAGGCTTCGGTCTGTTCCTCGCTGGTCTTGTCCTCGCGCTTGGCGAAAACATGCGGATGCCGGCGGATCATCTTTTCCACCAGGTCGCGCGCGACGTCGTCGAAGTTAAAGGTCTTGTCTTCCTCGGCGAGGCGCGAATGGAACACGACCTGGAACAACAGATCGCCGAGTTCCTCGCGCAGATGCGCCATGTCGTTCTTCTGGATCGCGTCCGCGACCTCGTAGGCTTCCTCGATCGTGTAGGGCGCGATCGAGGCGAAGCTCTGTTCGAGGTCCCATGGGCAGCCGGTCGCGGGGTCGCGCAGCTTGGCCATGACGGCCAGAAGGCGCGCCATCGGCGACGCCGTTTTGTCGAGCGGGTTGATCATGATGGGCGAGGGTATAGGCGGGTGGTTACGGCTTGGGTAGGGCCTTGGCGGGCAGGGCTGCATTGTCGATTGCGGCACCCCGCCAATCCACGCCCTCGACCTGGGCATGGCTTAAGTCCGTGCCGGACAAGTCAGAATCGACGAAGGCCGCCCCGGTCAGATCGGCATGGGCGAAGCGCGCATTGGCGAAATAGGCCGACGAAAACGACGCTTCGCGGGCCTTGGCGCCGTAGAAATCGGCCTGATCCCCGACGGCGAGCTGGAAATCCGCCCGGGCCAGCCGCGTTCCGGCAAAGTTCGCGGCGCACAGATAAGCGCCCTTGAACGTGGCGCCGGTGAAATCGCCGTCCGACAGATCGTAGCCGGACAGGTTCGAGCCCGCGAATGAGAGCCGCGTGGCGGCCGGATCGTTGGCGCGGACGCGGCGGCCGAGTACGCCGATCGCCGCCTGCACATCGGTCTGGACCGGCAGATAGACCGTTTCGGCCGTTGCGGGCTGGGCGGGCGGCGGGCAGCGGTCGCGCACGAAAGCGGCGAGGGTCTGGACGATCGGGCCTTGGTCCTTGGGCCGGGCGCGGGCCTGACGCTCCAGCGAGTAAACCGCGCCGATGCGGACCTGGACCTTGTCGTCGCCGAGGCCCGCGAAGGCTTGGGCCATGATCTCCGCCGATTTACCGATCTCGGTCGCTTCGGCCGTGCGCTGCTGCGCCTCGACCAGCTTGCGCGCGGTCCAGGCGCGCCACGCCAGGAATGGCAGCACGGCGAAGGCCGCCGCGGCGACGGTCACGTCGCGCAGATCGGCCGCATTGGCCAGCAGCCAGAACCAGAAGAAATCGAGATCGC
>JAIUNH010000221.1 GCA_020161965.1 Pseudomonadota bacterium | reverse complement strand
CGACGATCCGCGCGTGGCGCGCGGCCTCGGTATTCCGGTCGAGCGCGTGTTCATGGTTACCTTCGCGGCCGGTTCGGGCCTCGCGGGGCTCGGCGGTGCTTTGGGTGCGGAACTGCTCGGCCTCGATCCGATCTTCCCGCTCAAATTCATGATCTACTTCCTGATCGTTGTGACGGTCGGGGGAACCACGGGCTTGATCGGCCCCTTCGTCGCTTCGCTGATCCTCGGCGTCGCCGACGTCGCGGGGAAGTATTTCGTGCCGGATCTCGGCGCCTTCATCATCTATACGGTCATGATCGTCGTGCTCGTCTTCCGCCCCCGCGGCCTTTTCGTGCGGTCCTGACATGCCCACGAAAGCCGCCGTTTCCCGCCTTTCCACCCTCGGCCGCTGGCGCTTGCCGGAGATCCTGTTCTGGCTCGCGGCCGCCGCAAGCGTGCCGCTGCTGACCGAATATCATCTGGTGCTGACCGAGATCGCGATCATCGCGTTGTTCGCGGTCTCGCTCGATCTGATCCTCGGCTATGCCGGCATCGCGTCGCTCGGCCACACCGCCTTCTTCGGGGCGGGCGCTTATGCCGCCGGCTTGTTCGCGATCCACGTCACCAACGATCCGTTGCTGGGCTTGGTCGCGGGGGCGGTCGCCGCTGCGATCCTCGGTTTCGCGACCAGCTTCCTCGTGTTGCGTGGCGCCGACCTCACCCGCCTGATGGTGACGTTGGGTGTCGCCTTGGTGCTGGGCGAAATCGCCAACAAGGCCGGCAAGATCACCGGCGGTGCGGACGGTTTGCAGGGCGTGTTCATGGCGCCGATCCTGGGCCGGTTCGAGTTCGATCTGTTCGGCCATGTCGGTTACGTCTACTGCCTCGTCGTGTTCTTCGTGCTGTTCGTCGTGGCGCGACGCATCGTCGTTTCGCCCTTCGGCCTGTCGCTGCTGGCGATCCGTGACAATCCGCTGCGCGCGCGCGCGATCGGCATTCCGGTCAATGCACGCCTGACCTCGGTCTACACGATCTCCGCCGCCATCGCCGGCGTGGCGGGTGCCTTGCTCGCGCAAACCGCGCAGTTCGTGTCGATCGACGTGCTCGCCTTCCATCGCTCGGCCGACGCGCTGCTGATGCTGGTCATCGGCGGAACCGGCTATCTCTATGGCGGCATCGTCGGCGCCGTGGCGTTCAAGGTGTTGCAGGAAATCCTGTCCGTCTGGACGCCGCAATACTGGACCTTCTGGATCGGCGCGATCCTGGTCGCGATCGTGTTGATCGGCCGCCAGCGCATCGGCAAT
Organism: Pseudomonadota bacterium; assembly: GCA_020161965.1. Lineage (GTDB taxonomy): Bacteria > Pseudomonadota > Alphaproteobacteria > CACIAM-22H2 > CACIAM-22H2 > Tagaea. The sequence continues at coordinate 5,392 of JAIUNH010000221.1, read as the reverse complement.
GGCGTGATGGGCGTTTGGGCCCGCCTCACCGGTAAGGGAGGTGCGGCATGAGCGCCGTGCTCGAAACCAACGCGCTGGTGAAGAAGTTCGGCGGCATCACGGCCACGAACTCGGTGACGTTCGCGCTTGAAAAGGGCGCGCGTCACGCGTTGATCGGCCCCAACGGGGCGGGCAAAACGACCTTCATCAATCTGCTGACCGGCGTGCTGGAGCCGACATCGGGCCGCATTTCGCTCGACGGCAAGGACATCACCAACGTGAAGGCCGAAGCCCGGGTGAAAATGGGCCTCGTGCGCACGTTCCAGATCAACCAGCTTTTCGCGGGCATGACACCGCTGCAAGCGTTGGGCGTTGCCGTATCCGAACGCCAAGGGCACGGCCGCGATTGGTGGCGCGTCGTCGGCACGAAAGCGAGCGTCACCGACGAGATCGTCGAAGTCGCCGAACGCTTCCGCCTGACCGACGTGTTGGAGGAGCGCACGGGCAATCTCGCCTACGGCAAGCAGCGTCTGCTGGAGATCGCGCTCGCCTTCGCCTGCAAACCGCGCGTGTTGCTGCTGGACGAGCCGGCGGCGGGCGTGCCCGAGGCCGAGCGCGCCGAATTGCTCGAGACCATCGCGCGCTTGCCGGACGACGTATCGATCCTGCTGATCGAACACGATATGGATCTCGTCTTCTCCTTCGCGAAGAAGATTACCGTGCTAGTCGACGGCACGCTGTTCGCCGACGGCACGGTCGCGGAGATTTCCAACGATCCGCGCGTGCGCGCCGTCTATCTCGGCGAGGGCGAACATGGCTGAGATTCTCGTCCTCAAATCGGTTTCGTCGGGCTACGGCCGCGCGAAAGTCGTCAACGGCATCGACCTCAAACTCGCGCAAGGCCGCTCGCTCGCCGTGCTGGGCCGCAACGGGACCGGCAAGACGACGCTGCTCAACACGATCATCGGCGTGACCCGCCATCTGGGCGGCGCGATCGAATTCGAAGGCCGCGACATCACACGGCTTGCGCCCGAGACGCGCGCGACGTCGGGTATCGGCTGGGTTCCGCAGGAGCGGAATATCTTCCGTTCGCTGACGGTCGAGGAAAACTTGACCGCCGTCGCGTTGCCCGGCCCGTGGGATACGAACCGCGTCTACGCGATGTTCCCGCGTCTGGCGGAGCGCAAGCGCAATCTCGGCAACCAGCTTTCGGGCGGCGAGCAGCAGATGCTGGCGATCGGCCGCGCGCTGATGCTCAATCCGCGCCTGATCCTGCTCGACGAGCCGACCGAGGGCTTGGCCCCCATCATCGTCGACGAATTGATGGCGGCGCTGAAGCGCATCATCCGCGAGGAAGGCTTGGCGGCGATCGTCGTCGAGCAGCACGCGCAGAAGATCCTGAAGCTGACCGACGATTCCATAATCCTCGATCGCGGCAGCGTGGTACACGCCGCGCCGAGCCGCGACCTTCTCGACAACCCCGCACCGCTCGAGCTGCATCTGGGCGTGGCGGGCAAACACTGATCCCTAGAACGGAGACCCTCATGGCCAAGAAACCGCCTTTCCGCGCCGATCAGGTCGGCTCGCTGTTGCGCAGCGCCCCCTTGAAGGAAGCGCGCGACAAGCACCACAAGGGCGAGATCGACGCCGCCGCGTTGAAGGCCGTCGAAGATGCCGAGATCAAGAAGCTGATCGCCAAGCAGGAAGCCGTTGGCTTGCAAGGCATCACCGACGGCGAGTTCCGCCGCGCCTATTGGCATTTCGACTTCCTCGAGGAGTTGGACTCGGTCGAATCCGTCAACGCGGATTCCGGCATGAACTTCAAAGGCGGTGTCGGTATCGCCAAGGCGCTGAAGGTCACCGGCCGCGTGGGCTTCAATCCGAAGCACCCGATGCTCGACCATTTCCGCTTCCTCGCCGCCAACACGAAGAAGACGGCGAAGATGACGATCCCCGGCCCGTCGATGCTGCATTATCGCGGCGGCCGGAAAATGATCCATCCCGGCGTTTACGACGACATGGAGCGTTTCTACGACGACGTCGGCACCGCCTATAACAAGGCGATCCGCGCCTTCTACGACGCGGGCTGCCGCTATCTGCAGCTCGACGACATTTCCTTCGCCTATCTGTGCGATCCCGCCCAGCGCGAAATGCTGCGCTCGCGCGGCGACGATCCGGACAAGCAGCCGGAAATCTACGCCGGCATGGTGCGCAAGGCGCTGGCCGACAAGCCCGCCGACCTGACGATCACCATGCATCTGTGCCGCGGCAATTTCCGCTCGACCTTCATCGCGTCGGGCGGGTACGAGCCGGTCGCCGAAACGCTGTTCAACCGCATGCCGGTCGACGGCTATTTCATGGAATGGGACACGGATCGCGCGGGCGGGTTCGAGCCGCTGCGCTTCCTGCCCAAGGGCAAGCATGTCGTGCTCGGCCTCGTCACGTCGAAGACCGGCTCGCTGGAAAAGGCCGACGACGTCAAGAAGCGCATCGACGAAGCGTCGAAATTCACGGCCAAGGATCAGCTGTGCCTGTCGCCGCAATGCGGCTTCGCCTCGACCGAGGAAGGCAACACGCTGGCCGAGGACGAGCAGTGGCGCAAAATGGAGATGATCGTCAACGTCGCCCGCGACGTGTGGGGCGACGTCTAAGAACGACCGGCGCCGGGCGTGATCGTCAGATCGCGTCCGGCCGCCAGCCGCTGTCGAGCGTCAGCACCCCGCGCGCGCGGGAGACGCAAACGCACAGCTTGCGCCCATGCGCTTTTTCCTCGGGCGACAAAAACACATCGCGATGATCGATTTCGCCGTCGCAGGCGACCACGTCCATCGCGCACAAACCGCATTCCCCCTTCCGGCAATCCGAAATCGCGTCGATCCCGGCGCTGCGCAACGCGTCGAGCAACGACGCATCGGCCGGCACATCGAATTCCAAATCGTGGCTGGGCACGCGCACTTTGAACGGTGCCGCCGCCATCCGGCCCGACGAGCCGAAGGTTTCCCAGCGCAGATCGGCAGCCGACAGCTTCGCCGCTTCCCAAGCGCCGCGCGCGGCCTCGAGCATCGGGATCGGACCGCACAGGGCCGCAAGCGTGCCGGGCTTCAGCTTGGTGAATTCGGCGGCGAAATCGATCTGCCGGCCGATATGGAGTTCCAGCCGATCGCCCAGCGCATCGCGCAAGGTTTCGGCGAAGGCGAGATCGCGTTCGCCGCGTACGGCGTAGAGCATCCGCACATCGGCGCCACGCTTGGCCAGCATCTGCGCCATGCCGACGAGCGGCGTGATCCCGATGCCGCCCGCGATCAACAGATACGAAGCCCGCCCGAATTCGACCGCGAAAGCCGATTTCGGCTCGGTCGCGCGCAAACGATCGCCCGGCGCCAAGCGCCACATATAGGCCGAGCCGCCGCGCGACGGCGCCACACGCTTGACCGCGATCTTGTAGCAATCGCCGCCAGGCATGCCGACCAGCGAATAGGACCGCGTTTGCGGCGCATCGCCGATCATCACGCCGACATCGATATGCGCACCCGGCGCATAAGACAGGACGGCGCCGTTCTCCGGCACGATTTCGAACTCGCGTACGTCATGCGTCACGTCGCGGATGGCGCGCACGCGCGTCTCGGTCCATTTGGCGGCTTGGGCCATGTCGGTCTCCCTATTCGCTCGCCAAGCGGATCAAGGCGCCGCCGGGCACGCGGTCCAATGCCGCACGGCTGCGCACGGTCTGGGCGAAATTGCGCGCGGCGACGCGCGAATGCTCGCGCATCAAGGCTTCGGCGCGGGAACCTTCGCGGCGTTCGATCGCCTCGAACACGCTGCGATGCTGTTCCTGCGCCACCAGCAGCACGCGGCGCGTTTCGGGCGTTTCGCCCTGGGTTTTGACGAAGGCGTTGGGCGATGCGAAAGGCAGCGCCACGGCGCGCTCCATCTGCCGGTCCAGCGCCGCGTTATCCGCCATGCGCGCGATGGCGCGATGGAACGCGGCGTTATGTTCGATATAGGCTTCGAACGCGTCTTGGCCCTCGGCGATCGCCGCGACCGCGTCGTCCAAACGCTTCAGGCTTTCGCGCATCGACTGAAGGGCGATCGTCCCCGCCCCGCGCTCGGCCGCCAGACGCGCCGCCAAACCTTCCAGCGTGCCGCGCACCTCGATCGCGTCGAGCACTTCGCGTTCGGTGAAGCCGCGTGCCGCGTAACCGCCGGACGGGATCGCGTCGAGCAAGCCTTCCTCGGCCAATGTCATCAACGCGGCGCGCACGGGCGTGCGCGACACGCCGATCTTCTCCACGATGGCGAGTTCCGACAGGCGTTCGCCCGGCCGGATATCGCCCGCCATCAAAAGTTCGCGGAGCGCCAACTGGGCACGGATCGTCTGCGACGTGCCGCGATCTTCGGCTTTGGCGGCGAGCGAAGCGGCCATGGCGCCTACTCCGCCGCCGTGGCGACGACACGCGGACGTTCGGCGGCGATCATCTTGTCGATCAAGCGCCGCGCCCACATCGAGCCCGCATCGATATTGATGTTGTAGAAAATCTTGTCCGGGTTCTCGGCGATGGCGATCTGCTGGGCTTCCAGCACCGCTTCGTCCTCGCGGAAGATCGACGCCACACCGTCGCAGATCTGCGTCGTCAGCGCTTGTTCGTCGCGCCGGTAATTGCGCGCGAAGGCCCAGAAATAATGGCAGGTGCCGCCCGTCTCGGGCGTGATCGTGTTGAGCACGCGGCCTTCCACGCCTTGCGAACGATCGCCTTGCGGCGCCCCCGTCCCCGCCACGGCCACGCCGACATCGATCACCACGGTCGCGGGCGCTTCGAAGCGGATGATCTGCCAGCGATCGACATTGCCCGGCTTGCCGAGCTGGCCGCGCCAGAACGGCGGCGGCTCGATATTCTCCATCCAGCGCGTGACTGTCGCCGTGCGCTCGCCATGCGTCACGTCGAACGGCGTTTCAGCCACGGCCGCGTTGCCGATCGACGAGCCATGCACGAAGGTTTCGTGCGTCAGGTCCATCAGATTGTCGATCACGAGACGGTAATCGCATTTGGCGTGGATCAAACGGCCATCGCCCGTCCAGCCCGGATCGAGGTTCCAATGCAGATCGGGGATCTTGGCGGGATCGGCCAAGGCCGGATCGCCCGGCCAGATCCACACGAAGCGATGCTTCTCCGCAACGGGATAGGACCGCACGCAGGCCGACGGGTTGATCGTCTCCTGCGACGGCATATGCGTGCAGCGGCCGTTCGGATCGAAGACCAGGCCGTGATAAGCGCACACGACCTCGTCGCCGCGCAGATGGCCGCGCGACAGCGGCACGAGGCGATGCCAGCACGCGTCTGCAAGGGCGGCGGGCTTGCCGTCTTGCGTGCGATAGAGGACCAGCCGCCGGTCGCAAATCGTGCGCGCCAGCAGG
>JAIUNH010000220.1 GCA_020161965.1 Pseudomonadota bacterium | reverse complement strand
TCTGTCGGCTGCACGTTATGCGCGGGGCTCGTCAAACGCTTGCCGTTGATGAACACGCGGCCTTGCGCGATCAACGCCTCGGCTTCGCGCCGGGAACAAAGTCCCGCGCGCGCCATCACCTTGGCGATGCGCTCACCCTTGGGAGCTTCTTCGGTCATTGGCGGCACGCGGCGACGAAGGCGCGGAAGATCGCGTCGTCGCCCGGATCGATCGAATATTCGGGATGCCATTCGACGCCGAGGCAAAAACGCTTGCCCGGCGCTTCGATGGCTTCGATCACGCCGTCGGGCGCCTTGGCGCTGACGATCGTGCCGGGACCGACACTCTTGACCGCCTGATGATGGGCGGAATTCACGTCCATACGCGCGCGCTCCCCGTTGATGCGATGTAGCAGCGTGCCGGGGACCACATCGACGATGTGCCCAGGCTCGGTGCGCGGATTGGGTTGTTCATGCGGCAGGCAGCCCGGCACTTCATCCGGGATATGCTGGATCAGCGTGCCGCCCAGGGCGACCGCCAGCAATTGCTCGCCGCCGCAAATCCCCAAGATCGGCATGTCGCGTTCCAACGCGCCTTTGACGATCGCGTATTCGAATTCGGTGCGCCGGTCCTTGGTTTTGACCGTGGCGTGTTTGCTCGACGCCCCGAACATCGCGGGGTCGACGTCGAAGGCACCCCCGGTGATCAGCAAACCGTCGATCCGGTCGAGATAATCGCCGGCTTTTTCGGGCTCGTGCGGCAGCGCCACGGGCAAGCCGCCGGCCGCCGCCACGGCGCCGCAGTAATTCTGGCGCAGCGCGTACCAGGGCATTTTCGACCAGCCGCCGGCCGGTTCGCTGTCCAGCGTGATGCCGATAAGGGGGAGCGTCATGATGGAAATCTCTTAGCACGCGGGCGATTCCCCGGTAAACGGAACCCATGTCCGGGTACATGGAATTGGCCCTCGAACAGGCCCGAAAGGCCGCGCAAGCGGGCGAAGTGCCCGTCGGGGCGGTGCTGGTCGATGCGGCCGGCGCCGTCTTGGCCGCGACGCATAACCGCGTCGAACGCGACAAAGACCCGACCGCGCATGCCGAAATGCTGGCAATCCGCGCGGCCGCCGCCAAGCGTGGCGATGCGCGCCTGCCCGATTGCGATCTTTACGTCACGCTGGAGCCCTGCCCGATGTGCGCGACGGCGATTTCCTTCGCCAGGCTGCGCCGGGTCTATTGGGGGGCGTCGGACCCGAAGGGTGGTGGCGTGGAAAACGGCCCGCGCATTTTCGCGCAAGCCACTTGCCATCACCGGCCCGAATTGTTCGGCGGCATCGCCGAAACCGAAGCCGCCGCGCTGCTGCGCGATTTCTTCAAAGCGCGGCGCTGAAGCGCCAAGTATCGCTTTCGTCGCGCGCGCGTTTGGCTTCGCCGCGCGATTCGAGCAGATGCAGATGCGCCAGCGCCTCGCCGACCGCGAGGCCGACGACGCGTGGCGTGATCTCGCGCTTGAACAACAACTTGAAGCAGTCGACCGCGCGCAACCCCGCCGGGTTTTCGGCGAAGGCTTGGCGCAACGCCGCCAAGCGTTCCTCGTGATGCGCGCGGATCGCCGCGATGCGCGCACCCACGCCGCGATAAGGCTGGCCGTGGGCGGGCAGAATCAATGTCGTTTCCGGCACGCCCGAAAAACCGTCGAGGCTGTCGAGATAATCGCGCAGCGGATCGGCGAAGGGATCGACCGGCCAAACGCCGATATTGGGCGTGATGCGCGGCAACACGATATCGCCGACGATGGCGACGTTCAGATCCTGCGACCACAAACACGCATGTTCCGGGCAATGGCCGCGCCCGATGATCGGCAGCCAAGCTTGCGCACCCAAAGGCAGCGCGCGCCCGCCATGGATACGGCGATAATGCGCGGGCAAATCCGGCACGCCGCGCCGATAGAGATTCTCCGGCGTCGCGAATTGCCCGATCGCATCGGCGTCGATGCCGTTGGCGCGATAGAAGCCGATGCGGTTCTCGATATCGCCCGGCGTGGCGGGCGTGATCGCGTAGCGCGCGGTCATGTATTCGCCCAGCGTCGTCCACAGCTCGACATCCCAGCGCGAACAGATCCACGCCGCCAGGCCCATATGATCGGGATGGAAATGCGTGCAGATCAAGCGCCCGACCGGCTTGCCGTCGAGCTGGGATTCGAACACGCGTTCCCACTCGGCCTTCGTCTCGTCGCGCGCGAGCCCGGTATCGACGATCGTCCAGCTTTCGCCTTCATCGATCAGCCACACATTGATGTGATCGGGCGGAAACGGCAGCGTCAGCCGCACCCATTTGACGCCCGGCGCAAGCAGTTTGGCATCGCCGCTTTCCGGCGGCTCGATATCTTCGTAGACGAAGCCGTTCACAGAACGCGCCAGCCGATATCGCGCCGGCAGAAGCCGCCCGGCCAGTCGATCGCATCGACGGCCTTATAGGCTTTGGCTTGCGCGTCCTTCGCCGTTTTACCGATCGCGCAAACGCCGAGCACACGCCCGCCATCGGCGACGATCTTGGCGCCGTCGGCTTTCGTGCCCGCGTGGAACACCGTCACGCCGTCGAGCTTGCCGGCCGCATCGAGATTGCGGATCTCCGTGCCCTTCTTGGGCGTGTTCGGATAACCTTCGGCCGCCATCACGACGCAGATCGCCGTGTCGTCGCGCCAGCGCAGATCGAAGCGCTTGAGCTCGCCCTGCTGGCTGGCGATCAAGGCGGGCAGCAAATCGGATTTGAGGCGTAGCATCAACGTCTGGCATTCCGGATCGCCGAAACGCACGTTGAACTCGATCAGCTTCGGGCCCGCTTTGCCGATCATCAAACCGGCGAACAACACGCCCTTGAACGGCGCACCTTCCTTCGCCATGCCAGCGACCGTGGGCAGCACGATCGTCTCCATGATCCGCTTTTCCATCGCGGCGTCGACGAGCTTCGTGGGCGAATAAGCGCCCATGCCGCCGGTGTTCGGGCCGGTATCGCCGTCGCCCACGCGCTTATGATCTTGCGCCGCGCCGAACGACAAAGCGTGTTCGCCGTCGCAGAGCGCGAAGAAGCTCGCCTCCTCGCCGTCAAGGAATTCCTCGACGACGACTTCCGCCCCCGCCTTGCCGAAACGGCCCGCGACCATCGCATCGTCGATCGCGGCCAAGGCCTCCTCGAGCGTGGCCGCCACGACCACGCCCTTGCCCGCCGCCAGGCCATCGGCCTTCACGACGATCGGCGCGCCCTTTTCGCGGATATAGGCGCGCGCGAGATCCGCGTCGGTGAAGCGGCGATATTCGGCCGTGGGGATTCCGGCACGCGCGCAGAAATCCTTCATGAAGCCTTTGGAGCCTTCGAGCTGGGCCGCGACCGCCATCGGCCCGAAAGCGGGAATGCCCGCCTCCGCCAAGCGATCGACGATCCCGGCGACCAGCGGCGCTTCAGGCCCGACGACGACGAAATCGATCTTCTGGGCCTTCGCCGCCGCGACGATGCCGGGAATATCCTCGGCCCCCACGGGCAGGCATTCGGCCAAGGCGGCGATGCCCGGATTGCCCGGCGCGCAGAACAGCTTGTCGCACAAGGGCGAGGCGGAAATCGCCCAGCACAGGGAATGTTCGCGTCCACCCGAACCGACGACCAAAATGCGCATGGCGATAATTCCGTCTCCCTCTCGACCGTCGCCGCTTGTATCATGCGGGGCATGGAATCCCCGCGCGGCAATTTGCCGGAATACACCGTTTCGGAGCTTTCGCAAGCGGTCAAACGCACGGTCGAGGATGCGTTCGAAATCGTGCGCGTGCGCGGTGAAATTTCGGGCTTCAAGCGCCATTCCTCGGGCCATCTTTATTTCGCGCTGAAGGACGCCGATTCGGCGATCGACGGCGTGTGCTGGCGCGGCTCGGCCGGCAAACTCACGATCAAGCCCGAAGACGGCATGGAAGTGATCGCGGTCGGGCGCCTCACCACCTATCCCGGCCGGTCCAAATACCAGATCGTGGTCGAGCGGATGGAGCTCGCGGGCCAAGGCGCGCTTCTCAAGCTGATCGAGGATCGCAAGAAGCGCCTCGCCGCCGAAGGCTTGTTCAACGCGGAACGCAAGCGACCGTTGCCGTATTTGCCGTCCGTCATCGGCGTCATCACCTCGCCGACTGGTGCTGTCATCCGCGACATCCTGCATCGCCTGTCCGACCGCTTCCCGCGCCATGTGCTGGTGTGGCCGGTGGCCGTGCAGGGCGATGGGGCGGCCGAGCAAGTCGCGACGGCGATCAAGGGCTTCAACGCGTTGGAACCGGGCGGCAAGATTCCGCGCCCCGACGTGCTGATCGTCGCGCGCGGCGGCGGCTCGATCGAAGATCTGATGGCGTTCAACGAGGAAATCGTCGTGCGCGCTGCCGCCGAGAGCGACATTCCGCTCGTCTCCGCCGTCGGGCACGAGACGGATACGACGCTGATCGATTTCGCGTCCGACCGCCGCGCGCCCACGCCCACCGCCGCCGCCGAAATGGTCGTGCCCGTGCGCCAGGAATTGATCGCGCGACTTGCGCGCAACGCCGCGTCGCTGGAGGCGGGGTTGGAGCGCATGTTCGACGATCGCCGCCAGCGTTTGTCGGCGGCATCGCTGGGCGACCCGATGCGCCTGGTCGAAGATCGTGCCCAGCGTTTGGACGAGCGCGCCGAGCGCTTGAAGCTCGCCGGCACGGCGCTGATCGACAAGCGCAAGCGGACGGTGATCGAACTGGGTGCACGCCTGCCCGATCCCAAAACGCAGTTGGAACGCGCCAAGGGTGCTTTGGCGCGCGCGGGTGCCGCCCTTTCCGCCAACACCGCCGCGACCAAAGCCAATCTCGCGCGCGAGACGAAGCACGTCGCCGATCTATTGGCACGCGCCAAAGGGGCGGCGTTGCGTGGGATCGATACGCGCATCGCGTCGCTGGGGCGCGCGGGCGATCTGCTGGAAAGCTATTCCTATCGCAAGACGCTGGCGCGCGGCTTCGCGCTCGTCACCGACGCGCAAGGCCAGCTGGTGACGCAGGCCGCCGACGCGCGCAAGGCGGGTGACGTCACCTTGCGCTTCGCCGATGGCGATGTCGGCGCGCAGGTCGAAGGGGCGGCACCGCGCAAAACGCCTGCGCCCAAACCGGCCGCACCCGGCAAACAGGGCTCGCTGCTGTGAAGCGGTTGCTGGTCGCGTTGGTGTTGTTCCTCGCGGCACCCGTTGCGGCCGAAGAGATCGAGATCAAGGGCGAGGTCGCGCAAGGCGGTTTCGCCATCGTGCGCGCCGAACCGGGTACACGCGCGATTTTCGAAGGCCGCGAGATGCGCATTTCGGCCGATGGGCGTTTTCCTATCGCCTTCGGGCGCGATGCAGGCCGCAACGCGACGCTGGAACTGATCTTTCCCGACGGGCGGCGCGTGCGCCGCGCGCTCGACGTGAAGCCTCGCAAATTCGATATCCAGCGCATCGACGGCTTGCCCGAGGCGATGGTCACACCCGATCCCGTCTTGCTCGAACGCATCCGCGCGGAGAATGCGCGCATCGCCGAAGCGAGGCGGATCGACGGCGCCGAGCCCTTCTATCTACAGGGCTTCGTCTGGCCCGCGACGGGGCGGATTTCCGGAATCTATGGCAGCCAGCGGATTTTGAATGGCCAAGCGCGCCAACCGCATTACGGCATCGATATCGCCGTGCCCACCGGCACGCCGGTCGTCGCCGTGGCCGATGCGGTCGTGACCTTCGCCGACCCGGATATCTATTTCACCGGCGGCACGCTGATTCTGGATCACGGGTCGGGCGTCAGCTCGACCTATTCCCATTTGTCGCGCATCGACGTGACGGTGGGTCAGCGCGTGCGCCAGGGCGAAGCGGTCGCGGCCAGCGGCGCCACGGGACGTGCCACGGGCCCGCATCTCGATTGGCGGCTCAATCTCTTCGATATCCGGATCGACCCGATCCTGGTCCTGCCGCCGCTGCCGGCGGCGTCGCGTTAGCCGCCCGAGGCTTTGGGCGGCTCTTCCGTTTTGGGCTCGGTCAGGTCGGCAGCGCGCTTGGTCATCTGCTCGACCTTGTAGTCGGGGAAGCGATAGGCCCAGCCCTGGGTCTTCGCGGCGATTTCCGCCGCTTGCTTGGCGGCATCCTCGGCCGAACGCAGGCGCGCATTGGGGGCGGCCGCCGGATCGACCGGCGTCGCCGGCGCTTCGAACGACGCCGTGACGCGCGCCCAGCGCGTGTCGCGATCCTGCACCAAGGCGATTTCGATCTTCAGCCCGTCGAAGGTCGTGTAGACCGCGCGTTCGCGGGCGGCGTCGAAATCGAGACCGTCGGCCTTGCGCACGTCTTCGAGATCCAAACCTTCGAAGGTGCTCGACAGCAGATTGACGTCGAATTCCGATTTGACCTTCTGGCCGTCGGGCACGCGCGCGAGTTCGATATCGTTGTCGGCGGGCGATTTCTTGCCGGCCGACAGGCGCTCGCCGTCGATCGCGGTCAAATCGATCGACGCGATGCGCTCGCGCTCCACGTTCATCACGCGGCGGTCGAGCCATTTCGCGGCGTCGCGCTCGGGCGCCAAGCGGCCGCGCGCGAGATAGACTTGGTTCTCGTTCTGGCGGCGCACGAATGTGCCGTCGCCCGCCGTGCCTTGGCGGCCGAAGCGCGAACGACCGATCAGCAGATCGGCGATCGCGGCATTGCTCGCGTCGGCGAGCGTGAGGCGAACGGCCTTCTGATCCTT
>JAIUNH010000219.1 GCA_020161965.1 Pseudomonadota bacterium | reverse complement strand
AGCCTTCGTCCTGATGCAGGATCGCGAGATTGGGCTGGAACGCGAAACTCCCGAGGATATCGCGCTCCGCCGCCGTCGGGTTTTCGATCAACGCCAAGGCTTCGTCGGCGTGGCAAGCGAGCAGCACGCGATCATGGCGGCGCAAACCGCCGGCCGCGTCGCGCACCTTCACGCCGCCATCGGCCTCGACGCGCAATTGCACCGCACCGGGGGCGCGAATCATCGACGGGCCGATATCGGCCAGCAGCTTCGCCACGTATTCGCGCGAACCGCCGGCGACGCTGCGCCATTGCGGCCGGTCGAGAAGCTGCAAAAGCCCGTGATTGCGGAAAAAGGCGCAGAAGCTGCGCGCCGGGAATTCCAACATTTGCGCGGGCGGGCAGGACCAAATCGCCGCCGCCATCGGGATCAAGTGATTGTCGACGAAACCCCGGCAATAGCCGCGCTCGGCCAGGAATTCGCCGAGTGTGGGCCCATGCGTGCCGGCACACGCGATCGCTTGGCCGTCGCGGAAGAAGCGCAGCGTATCGCGCAGCATGCGCCAGTGTGCCGGCCGCAGAAAATTGGAGGGCTGCGCGAACAAGCCGGTCCAAGTGCCGCCCGAATATTCCAAGCGTCCGCGATCGACCGAAACCGCGAACGACATGTTCGACACGTCGCTTTTAACGCCCAGCGTATCGAACAGCGCGATCAGATTGGGATAGGTGGCTTCGTTGTAGACGATGAAGCCCGTATCGACCGGCACTTCGCGCGTGCGGCCATGCTTGTCCTTCGCCTTGGCGATGAAGGTGTTCGCGTGGCCGCCGAAGCGGTTCTCCTTTTCGTAAAGCGTTACGCGATGGCGCTTGGACAGCAGCCACGCGGCCCCAAGCCCCGCGACGCCCGAACCGATGACGGCGACATCGAGCGGGCGCATCAGGCGGCCGCCTTCAAGGATTGGAATGCGGCCAGGGCACGCGTGCGCGCTTCGCCGTGATCGACGATCGGCTTGGGATAGGTCTTGCCAAGCACGACACCCGCTTGTGCGAGCACCGCATCGGGCGCTTCCCAGGGGGCGAACAGATATTTGGTCGGCAGCTTGGCGAGTTCGGGCACGAAGCGGCGGATATACGTGCCGTCCGGATCGAATTTCGCACCCTGTAGGATCGGGTTAAAGATGCGGAAATACGGGGCCGCATCCGCACCGCAGCCCGCGACCCATTGCCAGCTCGCCGCGTTGCTGGCCAGATCGGCATCGACCAGCGTGTCCCAGAACCAATCTTCGCCGGCACGCCAGGGCTGCAACAGATGCTTCACCAGAAACGACGCCGCGATCATGCGCACGCGGTTATGCATCCAGCCGGTTTGCCAAAGCTCGCGCATACCCGCATCGACGATGGGATAGCCGGTTTGGCCCTTTTGCCACGCGCGCAGATGGGCTTTGTTTTCGCGCCACGGGAATTCGGCGAATTCGCGACGCAAAGACGTTTCCGGCAAATCGGGCTGCGAGAACAGCAGATGCGCGGAGAATTCGCGCCAGCCGAGTTCGGATTGGAATTTCGGCGATGCGGCACCCGCATGGAAACATTGGCGCGGCGAGATCTCGCCGAAATGCAGATGCGGCGACAAACGCGACGTGCCCTCGATATCCGGCCGGTCGCGCAGATTGCCATAGCCGTCCAGCGCTTCGCCGACGAAGCGCATCAAGCGCGCTTGCGCGCCCGCTTCGCCGGGCGTCCATACAGCGAAGCCGCCGGCCCAGTCGGGCTTGGTCGGTAACAGCTTCCACGCATCGAGCGCGTCGCTTTTAGGCGAAGTCGCCGGTGCGGGAATTTTCTTCGGTGCCGGTATCGGCAAAGGCGGCGCCTCGGCCGCGAGGCAGGCTTTCCAGAACGGCGTGAACACCCGGAACGGCGTGCCCGATTTCGACAAGACCGTTAGCGGCTCGAAGATCAGGCTCGCGTTGAAGCTGCGCGCGGCGAGGCCCTTGGCTTCGAGCGCCGCCTTCAGCGCCTTATCGCGATTTACGGCAAACGGTTCGTAGCAGCGGTTCCAATAGACGCCGCTCGCTTTCGTCTCGGCGATCAGCTTGGCGAGAACGTCGCCCGCCTTGCCACGGCGCAGAATGAGCTTGGCGCCGCGCTTTTCGAGATCGCGCGCGAGCGACGCGAGCGAATGATGCAGCCACCAGCGGCTGGCCCCGCCGCGCTTCCATTGGCCGGGCGTCTCGTCGTCCAAAATATAGACGGGCACGACCGGCGCGCCGGTTTCGATCGCCGCGCGCAAGGCGGGATTGTCGGCAAGGCGCAGATCCTGACGGAACCAGACCAGAAGGGGCGCTGAGGACATGAAGAGGGCCGGAACCGTTTGAGAGCGAACGCCAATTCTACGCCCGCCCGCGCCGACCGGATCACTCCTGCCCCGGTTTTGGGGCCCGACGGACGATCGGTTCCAGCCGCCCGGCCGGGAACAGATGCAGATTATCCCGGCCCGTCATCAAAACGCGCCAGCGCGTGCGCCCGAAAAGCCCGGAAATCGCGCGATCCAGCGTATCCAGTCCGCCCGTATAGGCACCGAAGGCCGGCATGACCATGCGCCGCCCGTCGGTCGTGAAGCACGGCGCGACGACCCGGCCCAATTTGGTCACCACGCAGGCCTTGGGATGGAAATGGCCGACGATCTCGCCCAGCGCCAAGACCGGCCCGGCGGGCTCGTGGCGGAAGATCAACTTGCCTTCGGCGATTTCGGGCACGACGCGCCCGCCCAAATCGGGGGGAATTTGGGGATCGTGATTGCCGAGCACCCACACCCAGTCGAGGCCCTTCATCATCCGGGCGAGATGATCGCGATCGGCGGGCGCAATGCGCTTGCCCGCGTCCTTGTCGTGGAAGGAATCGCCCAGGCACACGACCCGTTCGGGCGTGTAGCGGCGGATCAGGCGTTGCAACGCATCCAGCGTCGCGCGCGTGTCGTAAGGCGGCAACGGCACGCCCTTGGCGGCGAAGGAAGAGCCTTTTTCCAAATGCAGATCGGCGACGATCAATGTCTTGGTCGCGGGCCAGAACAAGGCGCCGGCGGGATCGGCGAACAGCGCCGTTTCTTCGATCGTGATTCGCGCGTGCATCAGAAAAGTTCGGCCTGGCTGTCGTCGTCTTGGTCATCGTCGATCATCGCGTCGGCGATCAGGGCTTCGGCTTGCGCCGCATCGGCCAACGCGTCTTCGATCGCCTCACCGTAGATGGCTTCGCGGCCGACTTCCAGCAGCACGGGCACGGCCAAGGGTGACACGCGCTCCAAGCGTCGATGGCGGAGCTTGCCGCGTGCCGCGCGCAGCATCGCGGCCAAGCGCGCTAGATCGATCAAGCCCGTGGCGGCATCGGCACGTGTCGCGCGCAGCAAAATATGATCGGGCTCGTGCTTGCGCAGCACGTCGTAGATCAGGTCCGACGAGAACGTGACCTGCCGCCCGGTCTTTTCCTCGCCGGGATGGCGGCGCTCGATCAACCCCGCGATCACCGCGACGTTGCGGAACGCCCGCCGCAACATGGAGGAATCCGCCAGCCATTCCTCCAGATCGTCGCCGAGCATATCCTCCGCGAACAATTCCGACGGGCGATCGACCGGGCGCGTCGACCACACCGCGATCGAATAATCCGACGCGACGAAGCCGAGCGGGCGCAAGCCGTCGCGCTCCATCCGCTTGGTCAGCAACATGCCCAAGGTTTGGTGCGCATTACGCCCCGCGAAGCAGTAGGCAATCAGGAACCATTTGCCGTGGCGCGGAAACGTTTCGACCAGCAAGCCCTCGCGGCCCGGCATTTCGGATTTGCGCCGTTGCAGCGCGAGCCACTCTTTCACGTCGCGCGGCAAATCGCGCCACGATGCCGGATCGGAAAGAATGCCGCGCACCCGCGCGGCGAGTTCCGCCGTGAACGGCATGCGGGCCCCCGCATAGATCGGAATGCGCGGCTGATCGTCCTTGGCGCGGCTCACCTCAACCGTCGTTTCGCGCATGCCTTCGTAGCGCAGCACTTGGCCCGCGAAGCCGAACGTGTCGCCGGGTTCGAGGCCCAGGACGAAATTCTCCTCGACCTTGCCCAGGCGTTTGCCGCGCCGGAACGCGACATTGAGCATCGGCGTTTCGACGATCGTGCCGACATTCAATCGGTATTGGCGTTGCGCCAAGGGCGTGGCGACGATCCATTTGCCGGTCTCGTCGCGCTTCAAGCGCTTGTAACGTTCATAGGCCGCCAGTGCGTAACCGCCATCGGCAACGAAACCCAGCGTGCGGTCGAAAGTTTCGCGATCGAGTGCGGCATAGGGTGCCGCGCGGCGCACTTGCTCGTACATCGCGGTTTCGTCGAACGCTTCCGAGCACGAAGCGCCCAACAAATGCTGGGCAAGCACGTCGAGCGCACCGGGCGGTTGGGGTGCGGCGTCGATCTCATGCGCGTCCAACGCCACCAAGGCCGCGCGGCATTCGAGCATCTCGAAGCGATTGCCGGGTACTAGAATGGCACGCGAGGGATCGTCGAGGCGATGATTGGCGCGGCCGATGCGCTGGAGCAAACGCGCAGCCCCTTTGGGTGCGCCGATCTGCACGACCAGATCGACGTCGCCCCAATCGATGCCGAGATCGAGCGACGATGTGGCGACGACCGCGCGAAGTTTCCCCGCCGCCATCGCCGCTTCGATCTTGCGACGCTGCTCGGGCGCCAACGAACCGTGATGCAGGCCGATGGCGAGATTGTCGTCATTGAGCTTCCAAAGTTCGCGAAAGCATATTTCGGCCTGCGCGCGGGTGTTGACGAACACGATCGCCGCGCGCGCGGCTTTCAGCGCCAGATAGACTTCCGGCAATGCATGCACGGCCGTGTGTCCGGCCCAAGGAATGCGCGCTTCGGGCACCAGGATCGTGACTTGCGGCTTGGCGCCCGCCGCGCCCATGACGATCGCGGGTGTGGCGTCGAGGCCCGAGGCGAGGAAACGCGCCAAGGAAGGCGGCTCGGCGACCGTCGCGGAAAGCCCCACGCGCCGCGCTTGCGGGGCGATATCGGCGAGCCTGGCGAGGCCCAGCGACAAAAGATCGCCGCGTTTGGTGCCGGCCAGCGCATGAATCTCGTCGACGATCACGACGCGCAATTTGGCGAAGAAGTCGCGCGCGTCGGGATAGGACAGCAGCAGCGCCAGCGATTCCGGCGTCGTCATCAGAATATGCGGCGGCGACTTCCGCTGGCGCGCACGTTTGGAGGCCGGCGTGTCGCCCGTGCGGCTTTCGGCGCGGATTTGCAGATCCATCTCGGCAATGGGCTTTTCGACGTTGCGATGCACGTCGATCGCCAGCGCCTTCAGCGGCGAAACGTAAACCGTGTGCAAGCCCGCGCGCGGATCGGCGGCAAGATCGACAAGGCTGGGCAGAAAGCCCGCGAGCGTTTTGCCCGCCCCCGTCGGCGCCACCAGCAACGCGGATTTGCCCGCGCGGCCCAATTCGAGAAGTTCGGTTTGGTGCGCGCGTAAATTCCAGCCGCGCCGGCCAAGCCAGGATGCGAAAGGTTCGGGCAGCGCCGTCACGACGCCGGCACCCTTACGCGAAAAGCCAGAGATAGAGCCCTTGCATCACGTACCAGGCGCAAACCGTGGCGATGATGCGATTGGCCCAAACGCGATAATCGGCGTTGCTCATCCGCGCCAACACCCAGCCGCCCAAGGTCGTGCCGATCATCGCCGCCCCGATGGCGACGGCGTAAGACGGCCAATCGCCGAAATCCACGGGATCGATCAGCACGCCGAAATAGACGATCTTGGCGAAATGCCCGAAGACCTGGCACACGCCTTTGGTCGACACGATCTGCCGGCGGTCGAGCCCGCCTTTCAGAAAGAAGGAGTCGAGCAACGGTCCGGTCACGCCGGTCAGCATCATGAACGACACGCAGACAACGCCGTAGATCACCGCGTGGCCGTCGCGCGTGGGATCGCCTTGCAGCCATTTGGGCGCCAGCATCAGCACGTAAGGCGACAGGCCCAACGCGATCAGCGCCAGCGGGCGGCTGGGCACGAACAGCACGATCGCCCATACCGACATCGCGACCACACCGCCCAGCGAATAAAACAGCGTCGGCCGCCACAGAATATGTTCGCGCCACAGATAAGCGCGCCATCCATTGGCCGAGATTTGCGCCGCCCCGTGCAGCGCCATCGCCGCCGGCACGGGCAGAAAAGCGAGCAACGCGCCCATCAGCACCAAGCCGCCGGCCATGCCGAACATGCCCGACAGGATCGACGTGCCGATGACGGTAACCGCGAGGGCCGAAAGCCCCAGAATGCCCATTAGCGGAACTCGACCTCGTCGTCGGCGTCGACCGGCGGGCCGCCGAATTCCTTGATCAAGAAGGCGGGCCGGCCCGCGATCATGCGCAGCGTCTTCTCGGCCGAGCGCGAAAGGGGAATGCGCGCGTCCTTGCAATGGACGATCAACGCCGCCGCCACCTCCGGCATCTCCAGCATCCGCGCCGCGAGATGCCCGCCTGCCGACCAGCCGCCGACGATGATCCGCTGCGCCGGCACGCCGAGGTTCGGCGCGATGGTACAGAGCGCGCGGATCGCCGTGCGGCATTCCTCGACGATCATGGTCAGGCTCGCCTCGGGCGCGAGCGTGTAACCGATCAGCGCGACATCGAAGCCATGCGCCAGAGGCCCCTCGGCGACGGCGGTGAACATCGCCTTCTCGTTGCGCTGCCAGTAGCCGCCGTGGATGAAGACGAACAGCGGC
>JAIUNH010000218.1 GCA_020161965.1 Pseudomonadota bacterium | reverse complement strand
TGGAACGAGATCCCGAGTTCGCGCGCGAGCGGACGCGCGCGGCGCAGCAGCGCCACGGCCGCGTCGAATTCCGCGCCGAATTTGCCGGATAGGTCGTAGCGCGCACCGCCCTTGGGGAGTGCGAGACGCACGACGAGCGTCAACTCGCCCGGCTTCGCCTTGGTCTCGGCGAGCAGCTTGTCGAGTTCGTCGTTCGCGTCGAGCACGAAGTCGCGCACCGCATGGCGCGCATAAGCCTCGCGGATCGCGGCGCGGGCGCGGACGGGGTGCATATAGGCGATATGCGCGTCGGCGCCGAACATCGAGCGCACCAACGCGATCTCGGCCGGCGAGGCGCAGTCGAAATGGCGCACGCCGCCATCCCAAAGTGCTCGCAGCACGCGTGGGTCGGCGTTGCACTTCACCGCGTACAGAACGTCGCCGGGAAAACCCGCGACGAAGTGGCGCGCGGCCAAGCGCAACGTTTCCGGGCGCAAGGCGTGCACCGGCTCCTGCGGCTTTTCGCGCGCGATCACGGCATCGACCGTTGGCAGTTCGGCCGGAACGGGCAGGGGAACGGCGGCGCTTCGTCGCTTCAACGGCGAGACGGCGATACGCAGATTGGACAAGACCATGGTCGGCATCCTCACAAGCAAACGCGCCTGGAAAGGACGGAATTCCAACGGATGCGTTGTCGGAGGATTGAAGAACCCCCGAGGTCGATCGCGGCGAAATCCCGTTCCCCCCGGGGCGCAAACCCCGAAAGGACGCGTGACGTCGTTGCTTGACCTCGAGCGCTGGTGGTCGAGAGGCGTGGAGGTTCTTCGCGAACTTCCCGCCCTGCCTCTTAGCGCTGCCTCGTGGGCCTGGGGCACGTGCGACTTGCGTCAGGCGTGTTATGTGATCTGTCGGGCTTCGGATTCAAGCGCTATCGACGCACGCGACGTGTCCGCTGATTTGCGTGCAGCGCATGTCATTTTTTCGCCGCAATAGCTCAGCGCACGGCGACGAGCGCCAAATATTCCCAAACGATCGTCGCGGCGGCGAGCGACGTGATCTCCGCGTGATCGTAGGCGGGGGCGACTTCCATCACATCCATGCCGATCCAATTCAGGCCGCCAAGGGCGCGCAAGATCGCTTGGGTCTGCCACGTCGCAAGGCCGCCGATCTCCGGCGTGCCGGTACCCGGCGCGAAAGCGGGGTCGAGCGCGTCGATGTCGAACGACAGATAGGCGGGCGCGTCGCCCAGCACGCGACGGATCTCGGCGGCGACGAAGGCGGGTCCGCGCGCATGGACGGTTTGCGCATCGAGGATCGTCACACCCTTGCCGATCGTCCAATCCCAAACCTCGGGATCGGCGGGGCTGCGAATGCCGATCTGGATCATCTTCGTCGGATCGACCAAGCCTTCCTCGATCGCGCGATAGAAGACCGAGCCATGTCCCAGCGCCTGGCCGAAGCTGGTCGGCCACGTGTCGATATGCGCGTCGAAATGGGCGAGCGCCACGGGTTTGCCCAGGCGTTTGCGAACGCTGCGCAGCAGCGGCAGCGTCGCGCCATGATCGCCGCCCAGGGCCAGCAAATGGCCGATTTCGGCGGCCTGCGCCTCGATCTTGGCGTAGCTCGCCGCGATATCGCCCAGCGCGATGTCGAAATTGCCGATATCGGCCAAATCGAGCGACGCGGGGTCGATGCGAGAGTTCGGATGCACGCCGTCGCGCAGCATCACCGAGGCGGCGCGAATCCCCGCCGGTCCGAAACGCGCACCCGCACGGTTCGTCGTGCCGAGGTCGAACGGGATGCCGGCGACGCAAAACTTCGCGTCGGGCGCGCGGTTTTCGAGCCCGAGAAACGAGTGCGGCAAAGCGAAGGTGGGTGGGAGGGCGGCCATAAGGCGAATTTAGTCGCTACGACCCGGCTTCGCTACCCCGTCACAAAACGTTGAAATAGAGCGGCCCGCCGATCGAGGTGCGCAGATCGTTCGGCACGTGGCGCAATCGGACATCGGCGAGGCGCCCGATATAGCCGCATTCCGAGACGAGATCGTAGAGCCCTTCGGGCGGTAGATCGGCGCCGCGCTTGGGTTCGAGCACCACGGCATAGCGCGGGCCTTTACCGTCCGGCTTCAGATGGAACGAGCGCGCCCCGTAGGCGACGCAATGCTTGATGCGAATGCGGATCGTTGCGGCACCCGGCCCGGCAAGCGTCGCGGGAAAGCTGCGCGCCGCAACGAAGCCGAGGAAATTCTGCGCCGGATGCAAAGGGCGCCAAGCGTGGCCGCCGGGCAATTTGGCGTCCGGCATCACGACCACGGGCGGGGGGAGGGCGAGCGGCGTGCCGTCGCCTGCCGCGCGTTTCGTCGAGCCGGACTTGCCCATGCCGTATCCCCGATATTTCGTTTCGGTGAAAATAACGGATATTTTTCTCTGAATAAGAACATATGCTATTGGTTGAAAGATAACGATTCAAGAAATATCCATAAAACACGTGAGCCGGGGCGGACCCTACCGATAAGGCCCCACGGATAAGAGTTGCCTTCGGGCGCGCGCGACGCCATGTTTCGGGGCGCCGGGGCCGGTCCCGGCGATTCAGCCGTTTGACGAGCCAAATCCGCCATGAGCAAGCCCGCGCGCATCTACCGCCCGTCCAAAAACGCCATGCAATCGGGCAAGGCGAAGACCCAGAATTGGGTTTTGGAGTTCGAGCCGGGGGCGGCCAAGCGCGTCGATCCGCTGATGGGCTGGTCGGGTTCGCCCGATACCGACGGTCAGATCCGGCTGGTTTTCGAGACCCAGGACGAGGCCTTGTCCTACGCCCAGCGCCATGGAATCGCGTATGAAGTGGCGATTCCGCATGCCTCGCGGGTCAGAGCCAAGAGCTACGCCGACAATTTCAAATACGACCGCGTTCGCTGATTTTTCACCGACGGCCGGACCCCGTAGCTCAGCTGGATAGAGCACTTGCCTTCTAAGCAAGTGGTCGCAGGTTCGAATCCTGCCGGGGTCGCCATCGGGCACCGGAAACCCGCCTGGCCCTTGAAGTTGATATTTCTCGGGTTTTGACGCAATTTCCCGCGTCGAACATGGTGACTTTGCCGCCCAAAGAGACGCCCGAGACGCGTCAACGCACATTGGAGATCTTCGCCGCCGCGATCGAGCGCGTGTCGGGCGGGACGACCGATGCGTCGCGCGCCGCGCGTTTGGCTTCGGAATCGGGCGATCGCATGGATATCGCCAACGCCAAGCGGCAATTCGACAAGCTGCCCGGTCCCGAACGGCGGGAGATCGGCCGCGTCGCCAAGGACCTGGCCGAGGAAATGCGCGCCGGCGCCAAGGTCGTCCAGATCGTCGAAAACATGGCGGCGGACGAGGATGTCAGCCTCGAGTTGATTTGGCCGCGTTAGTGGCCACGCTCGAACAAGCCTTAGCGCTGCACCAAGTCGGCAGGCTGGACGAAGCCGAAGCGATCTACGCCCGACTGATCGCCGCCGATCCCAACGCCGTCGATGCGCTGAACCTCTCCGGGCAGATCGATCTCGCGCATCGCCGGTTCGATGTGGCCCTCGCCAAGTTCGTGCGCGCGCGGACGCTGGCACCGGGTTTCGCCGATGCTTGGATGAACGAGGGCAACGCGCTGCGCGGGGCGGGGCAGCCGGGCGCGGCTCTGGCCTCCCTCGAACAAGCCGCGTCGCTGGCTCCCGGTCACGCGCTGATCTTGTGCAATCGCGGCCTGGCCAAGCTCGATCTGGGCGATGCGAATGGCGCCGCCGCCGATATCGCGGCGGCGGACGCCGCGATGCCCGGCGTTAAAGCCTTGCGCGAAAATCTCGGCGTGGCGTTGAAAGCCGCGAACCGGCCGATGGCGGCTTTGGCAGTGTTCGCGGCGAACGATTCACCCGGTTCAGCCGCGAGCGTGCGCCAGGATCTGCTCGATCACGCCGGCGCCATGACCGATTACGCGGCGGCGCTGACGCGCGAGCCGGGCCGTCCCGATATCGAAAGCAATCGGCTGTTCACCGCCAATTACGATCCGGCGATGGACAGCGCCGCCATCAAGGCGCTTTACGCCGCCTGGGGCAACGCGCGCGCGCGCCCGCCGATCGCGTTCACGCCCGATCTTTCGCCCACGCGGCGTTTGCGCATCGGTTTCGTGTCGGGCGATTTCCGCCGCCATTCGGCGCGGCATTTCCTGTGGCCGCTACTCGAATATTTTCCGCGCGACGATGCAACGCTGATCGCCTTCGCGACCGATCCCGGCGCCGACGACGACTGGACGCGGCGCTATCGCGGCGCGTTCGCCGAATGGCATGCGATCGGCGAGTTGGACGACGACGCGGCCGCTTCCTTGATCACCGCCGCGAAGATCGATGTGCTGGTCGATCTGTCGGGCCACAGCCAGGGCAATCGCCTGGGCGTGTTCGCGCGCAAGCCCGCACCGGTGCAGGCGACATGGCTTGGCTATGGTGGCACGACGGGGCTTGCCGCGATCGATTGGTATATCGGCGACGAACGCCTGGTGCCGCAAGGCGCCGAGCCTGCGTTCGTCGAGCGCGTGTGGCGCTTGCCGCGCACGGCGTTCGTCTATGCGCCGCAAGACGAGATGCCCGAACCGGGGCCCGCACCGATGCGGCGCAAAGCCTATCCGACCTTCGGCTGCTTCAGCCGAACGGTGCGTTATAACGAACGCTGCTTGGCGCTTTGGGCGCGCATCCTCGCGACGATCCCGAATGCGCGCTTGGTGCTGAACGCGCTGGTCTTCGGTGAAAGCGAGACGCGCGCGCTTTTCCAGCGCCGCTTCGCCGAATGGGGCGGGGACGCCGCGCGCCTCGATCTGATCGCGACGGCACCGCAGCCGGTCACCTGGGCCGCGTATGGGGATATCGACATCGCCCTCGATCCGTTTCCGCATAATGCGGGCGCCACGACATTCGAAGCGCTGTGGATGGGCGTGCCGGTCCTGTCGAAGCGCGACCGCGCGCCGTTGGGCCGCTTCGGGGATTCGATCCTGGGCGCTTGCGGCCTGGGCGATTGGGTGGTGGACGACGACGATGCGTTCGTCGCGCGCGCGGTTGCCGCCGTTGCCGATCCGGCCGCACTGGATGGGCTGCGCCAAGGGATGCGCGCGCGGGTTGCGAACTCGGCCTTGGGCGATGCGCCGGCCTATGCGCGCGACTTCGCCGCCGCGTTGCGCGGCATGTGGCAAACGAGATGTGCGGAACGCCGCGCCTGACTTAGGTGAGGATATTGACCGGCGTCGCGGCGGCGGTCGGCTTCTGCGCCGGCGGCGTACCGAACACGCGCGCGACGGTGCGGTTCTGATCGCTCGACAACACGATATCGACGAACACGCGGAACGAGTTGTCGAACAGCCCGACATTTTGGGAATAGGGCGGGTTCGGCAGGCTCGGCGTCTGACGGCTTTCGCCGCTGCGCTGGTTCTGCGCCTGAGCCTGTTCGGCCAAAGCGGCGGCTTGATCCTGCTGCTGGCGGATCTTGGCGGAGGCGGCGGAGCTGATAACGGGGGCATCGGGCGCACGCGCAGAGTCACTCGCGGCGCCCGGTTGGGTAACCGGCGCCGGGCGGGTGAGACCCGGGAAGGTCGTCGTCGCTGCGAGAGGCGGCAAAGCCACCATTTCTTGGTCCCTCTGCAACGGTCGCTTCGCCACGGGGGTGGCGCTACAACCAAAAAAGGCGCAATTCGAGCCCTTTTTCTGCTTACCAATATATGCTTAACGGGAAAACGTTGCAATATGCGGAATTAAGCTTCGGATCAGATGCCTAAAAATTATTATAAATCAAATGCCTGTGGATAAGTTTTAATCCTTAACGCGATCTTTCTTGCGCATTAACCTTGTAAAGGTTTCGACGTCCGGCGCTAAAAAATGCTGCGCGCGAGATTCCATCGCCCGGTAGCGCGCCAGGGCTTCGTGGCCCAGCGCCGTCACCTCGGCCCCACCACCGCGCCGCCCGCCGGCCCCGGCGGTCACCAGCGGCTCGCGGAAGGCGTCGTTCATTTCCGACACCAGCAGCCAGGCGCGGCGATAGGACATGTCCATCTCGCGCGCGGCGGCGGAGATCGAGCCGGTGCGCGAAATCGCGTCGAGCAAATCGGCCTTGCCGGGCCCGATCGCGATCGCCGAGCCCAGCAGGATGCGCAAGCGCGGTTTGGGATCAACCGCCATAGAGCTTGTCCGGATCGACCAGCACCGGCTTGTCGACGACGAGTGCCCCGTCGCGCACGACGCGGAAGAAGCAATCGCGCCGCCCGGTATGGCAGGCGACCCCGGTTTGATCGACGCGCAGCAGCACCGCATCGCCATCGCAATCGACGCGGAACTCGACCAGTACGAGGTCACCCCGCCGGAGGGGTGGCCGATGTGGTGCAACAGGAAGATCGAGGAAGCCGACTTTGTGCTTATGGTCTGCACAGAAATTTACAAGCGGCGAGTCGACGGTAAGGACCTACCCGGGCACGGCCACGGGGTTATGTGGGAAGCAAAGATCATATGTCAGTTCTTATACGACAATGGGTCGGCTAGCACGAAGTTCATACCCGTCCTCTTCGCGGACTCTACGGTTGATCAAGTACCCGTGCATTTGAGGGGCGTTACACGTTATTCACTGGATGATGAACGCGCATACGACAAACTGTACCGGCACCTCACCAATCAGCCCTTAGTGACAAAGCCCGCCCTCGGGCAGCTACGACCACTTCCGCCTAAGGAACCGAAGCCAGCGGCTTCAGCAGCCGCTCGAGAGTTCGTGCGGGTAGACTCGGAATCGCTCCTCCGCATCTTCCGCGACAT
>JAIUNH010000217.1 GCA_020161965.1 Pseudomonadota bacterium | reverse complement strand
TAGCGCCGTTGCGGTATGCGTTGCGACATAGTCGCGCATCGCGCGGCTGCCGCATTCCTGCTTCCAGCCGGCGCGCGCGAACATGTCCTTGTGCGCCATCGGCACGCCGAAGGGGCTGTGCACCCCATCGCCGGCGGCGGCTTGCGTCAGCGCGGCATCCGCTTCGAGCCGCGCGAGGCAGTTCAATGCCGGTCCTTGCGCGTCGAGTGCGGCAAGACAAGCGTGGGCCGCCTCGACACGCGAGATGTCGCGCGCGGCGATGCGTGCGCGGAACTCGGCGACGCTCCAACGCGCGATCTCAGTCCTCATCGTCGGCTTTCCGGGCGAGAGCGGCGAACGCGCGCGCGAAATCCTCGGCGATGACATGCGGTTCGAATTTCGCTTCGAGGGCGTGCAACACGCCGCGCACGCGCGCGACTTCGTCATGCGTGGCCTGCGTCGGTTCGATCGGCGGCGTTGCGCTGATTTTTCGTGCCCTCCCTATTGACAGCAGCGTAGTTCGCGGTGAGTATTGCTTCAATAGCAACGTATGTTGATAATATATCAACATATAGCAGGGAACGGAAATCAACCGGAGGAGCCGCTATGAATAAGCAAAAGGGAGGAAACCAAATGATCCGCATGTCCCGGCGCACGGCTTTGGGGGCGCTGGCCGGCGCATCGGCGGCGCTGTCGCTGCCGCATGTCGCGCGCGCCAACACGCCGCTGAAGGGCTTGAGCCATCGCCAGCCGTCGCTCGAGTTCTACGCCAAGGCGATTTCCACGGCCGTGCCGGGCAGCCCGGTCGATATGACGCTGATCCCCGCCGACAAAGCGGTCGAGTTGCAGACGCTGACGCTGTCGCAAGGCTCAGACGCCTACGACATCCTGTGGGTCAACGACACCCAGTTGATGAAATACGCCAAGAACGGCTGGCTGCAGCCGATCGACGATCTTTGGGCGCGCTATCGCGCCGAGTTCAAGCTCGACGACTATCCCGCGTCGGTGCTCGACTCCTACCGTTACGACGGCAAGCTCTACGCGGTGCCGTCCTCGGTCAACGGCATGTTCTATTTCTATCGCCAGGATCTGTTCGACGCGAAGGGCTACAAGCCGCCGTCGACCTTCGAGGAATGGCTGAAGATCGCCGAAGGCTTGCATTCGCCCGCGATGTCGGGCGCGGTCGTCAATTTGAAGCGCATCGACGCGGCGCTGAACGAAGCGCATTACTACATGAACGCGTTCGGCGATGGTTGGTTCGATGCGAAGTGGAAGCCGATCTTCAACAACGACAAGGGCGTGGCCGCGATCGAACGTTTGAAGTCGCTGACCAAGTTCGCGCAGCGCGCCTATGCCTCCAGCGCCAACGACGAAGCGATGATCGCCTTCCAGCAGGGCTTGGGCGCCACGGGCCTGCAATGGTTCTCGCGCGCGGGCGCCATGGACGACGCGCAGAAATCGCGCGTCGGCGGCAAGATCGCTTGGGCCGTGCCGCCGGGCGGCAAGCAGCGCATCGTGGTCGACGGCTTCGCGATCTCGAAATTCTCGAAGCAGGATCGTGACCTGCAATTCCGGATCCTGGCGACGGCGATGAACGAGTCGAACCAGCGCGCGATCGCGTCGGATTCGATCCCGTCGCGCGCGTCGGTGCTGAACGACGCCGAATTGCACAAGAAGTTCCGCCACTATCCGGCGGCGCTGTCGGCGATCCAGGCGGGCAAGGCCTATCCCGCATTGCCCGAATTCGTCGAATGCGGCGATTTCATCACGCTGCGCATCCAGCAGGCCCTTGCGGGCGAAATGGGCGTGAAGCAAGCGCTCGACACCGCCGCGCGCGAAGTGTCGGAGCTTCTGACCAAGCGCGGCTACTGATCGCCCAAACGCGATCCGGCCGGCGTCTCGCGGCGCCGGCCGACTTCTTCCCGAAGCAATCACGGCATATCTTCGACGCATGAACACGCATCGCGGTCTCGTCTGGTTTCTGGCGCCGAGCCTGCTCGTATTGGTGGCGATGCTCGTCTATCCGCTCGGCTACGCGCTGTATCTCAGCCTGTTCGACTATTATCTGCCGTCGAACGCGCCGAAATTCATCGGCCTCGGCAACTACCTCGCTTTGCTGGGCGAGGCGCGGTTCTGGGGCGCGGTCTACAACACCTTCGTCATCGTCGTCGCCAGCGTGGCGCTGGAGTTTTGCTTGGGGCTTGTGCTCGCCGTCGGCCTCTACAAGCTGCGTTTCGGCGCGCACGGGCTGATGGTCGTGCTGTTCGTACCGCATATCATCACGCCGGTCGTCGCGGCGCTGTTCCTGCGCTGGATCTTCGTCGGCCAATGGGGTTTGATCGACGCGACCTTCTGGCCGCTGGGCATCTTCACGCCCGATTGGCTGGGCGATCCCATCTGGGCGAAGGTCACGGTCGTGCTCGCCGACGCGTGGAAGGCGACGCCCTTCATGATGCTCGTGCTCTATGCGGGGCTGCAAAGCCTCGACCAATCGCTGATCGAAGCGGCGACGGTCGACGGCGCCAACGGCCGGCAATTGCTGTTCCGCGTCGTGCTGCCGCTGATGCGGCCGATCATCCTGTTCGTCGTTTCGATCCGGATCATGGACGCGTTCCGCTTCTTCGACACGATCTACGTGCTGACCGGCGGCGGGCCGGGCACGGCGACCGAAACGCTGACGCTCTACACCTATTCCGTCGGATTCAGCCGACTGGAAGTGGGCAAAGCCTCGGCGCTTGGCGTGGTCACGTTGTTGATCGTGCTGGGGCTGATCTCGGCCTTCGTATCGTTCCTTTATCGTCGCGAGCGGGGGCGGTTCTGATGAAATCGCGGCAGATCCTGTTGTTCCTGGCGCTCGCGGCGGCGACCTTCGTCAGCCTTATCCCCGTGCTGTGGGCGATTTTGACGTCGTTCAAGCAGCCGGTGGACGCGTTCACTATCCCGCCGACGCTGGTTTTCTCGCCGACGGCGGAGTTCCACTATCAGATATGGTTCGAGAAAGGCTTCTGGACCTTCCTGATCAATTCGCTGGTGATCGCGGTTTCGACCGTGTGCATCTCCGTGCCGATCGGCACGATGGCGGCTTATGCGCTGTCGCGCATCGAAACGCCGCAGACGCGCCTGCTGCTGATGGCGATCCTGGCGGTGCGGATGTTCCCGCATATGCTGCTGGCGCTGCCGTTCTTCGTGATGGCGAGCATGTTGAAGCTGTTCGACACCTACGCGATCATGATCATGGCGCTGGTGGCGATCAACCAGCCCTTCACGATCTGGCTGATGCGCAGCTTCCTGGTCGACGTGCCGCGCGAGTTGGACGAAGCCGCCTGCATCGACGGCTGTAATGTGTGGCAGACCTTCGTGAAGGTCATCGTGCCGGCCGTGCGCCCCGGCATCGTCGTCACGTCGCTGTTCAGCCTGCTGCTCGCCTACAACGAATTCCTATTCGCGCTGGTTCTGACCGGCGCCAAGACCAAGACGCTGCCGGTCGCGATCTCCGAATACGGCGGCGAGGACATCACCTATTGGTCGCTGTCGGCCGCCGGTGCCGTCGGGATCATGCTGCCGATCCTGCTGTTCATGGTGTTCGCCCAGCGGCATCTGATCCGCGGCCTGACGATGGGGGCGGTGAAAGGATGACGGCCGTGCCGCACCGTAAGATTCGCGTCGGTTTCGCCGGGTTGGGGCGGATCTTCTCGCTCCATCTCGCGGGCTACGCGAATTCGCCCGACGCCGAGATCGCCGCGCTGTTCGATCCTGATTTCGAGCGCTGTGCCGCCGAGGCCGCGAAATTGCCGGGGGCCGTCGCATGCCGCGACTACGCCGCGTTGCTCGAGCAGAATCTCGATCTGATCGAAATTCTGTCGCCGCATCCCTATCACGCCGATCAGGCGGTCGCGGCCTTTGCGCGCGGCGCGCATGTCTCGGTTCAGAAACCGATGGCGATGTCGCTGGGTGAGGCGGACCGGATGATCGCGGCGGCGGACGCGGCCGGCCGCACGCTGCGTGTTTTCGAGAATTTCCGCTTCCTGCCGGCCTTGATCAAGGCGAAGGAACTTCTCGACGCGGGCGCCATCGGCACGCCGCGCCATTGCCGCTTGCGCACGCTGGCTGGCGATCCCGCGCGCGCCTGGGCGGTGGCGGGCGACACCTGGAAATGGCGCGCACAGGTCTTCGAGAACCACCAGCTCGGCCGACTGAGCTTCGACGACGGTCATCACAAGATGGCGGCGGCACTGTGGTTCTTCGGCCCGGTGCGCGACGTCTTCGCCTTCATCGACACGAAGACGACGCCGTTCGGCGCGATCGACTCGCCCGCGTCGATCATGTGGCGCCATCGTGCCGGCGTGCACGTGATCTGGGACATCGTCCACGCGCCGGAAATGCTGGTGCGCACGGATTACTAT
The DNA here is from genome assembly GCA_020161965.1 of Pseudomonadota bacterium. Classification (GTDB taxonomy): domain Bacteria; phylum Pseudomonadota; class Alphaproteobacteria; order CACIAM-22H2; family CACIAM-22H2; genus Tagaea. The sequence goes on along the minus strand of JAIUNH010000217.1, from coordinate 2,431 downwards.
TCGCTCGACGAAAGCTTCCAGATCACCGGCGAGAACGGCGTGATCGAAGTGACGCGTGCGACCGGGCGTATGCTCGACGAGCCCGTACTGACGCTCTATCGCGACGGCGAGGTGCGCGCCTTCCACAATATCGAGACCGATTGGGGCAAGAGCTTTGCCGCCGCGACGCGTGCACTCGCCGCCGGCTTGCGCGAAGGCCGCGACGACGTGCCGCTCAGCGGTGCGCAAGGTCGCGACGTGCTCGAGCTTGGCCTCGCCGTCGCCCGGTCAGCCGCGACCGGTCGCGCGGTGGCACTGCCGCTTTCCGAATCGCCGAACAACACGTGAGCGCCATGCCGCAAGACGCCGCCGACCGCCCTCCAGCCACGCCCCATGATCGCGCGCGGGTCATCATGCGCGCGGGCGGTCTCGATCGCGCTCTTGCATCGGGGGCGATCGAGCCGGTGATCGAGGTGACGCTCGCCGAAGCTTTGGTGCTCGGCCTGCTGAAGCAAGGCGTGCGGAAATATTTCGCGATCTTCGGGCACGGCAATACGGCGCTGGGCGAGATCCTGCGCCAATACGAGGAAGCGGGCGCCGTGCGCGTGCTGCAATTCCGCAACGAGATCGCGATGGCGCATGCCGCCACGCAGCTCAGCTGGCAATACGGCGAGATTCCCGCGGTCGCGACGTCGATCGGGCCGGGCGCCTTGCAGGCTTTCGCCGCGTCGCTCGCCGCCGCGTCGAACGGTGTCGGCGTCTATCATCTTTACGGCGATGAGACGACACATGGCGAAGGCCCGAACATGCAGCAAGTGCCAGGCCGCCGTCAGGGCGGCTACGGCGCACTGACTGCGATGATGGGCGCCAATTATGTGCTCCATACGCCCGAGGCATTGCGCGACGCGCTGCGCTTGGGCGCCGCCACGGTCGGGCATCCCTACAAGGCGGCACCGTTCTATCTGTTGCTGCCGATCAATACCCAGCCCGCGACGCTGCGCGTCAATCTCGCGACCTTGCCCGCGCGCGTGACGGCACCGTCCGTGGCGCCGGTCGCGGACGATCTCTATCGCGACGCGGTCGCGCGGATCGCGGCGGCGGACCGGATCGTCCTGAAGGCGGGCGGGGGAACGCGCCGCCACGCGGCGGCAGTGCGCGCCCTGGCCGAGCGGATCGGGGCGGCGGTTGTGCTGTCGCCGGGCAGCACGGGCGTGCTTCCCGATGCACACCCGCAGAACATGCATGTCGGAGGATCGAAAGGTTCGATCAGCGGCAACCACGCGATGGCGGGCGCCGAACTGCTGCTGGCGATGGGCGCACGCGCGGTCTGCCAATCCGATTGCTCGGGCATTGGCTATCCCAATGCGCGCGCGGTCATCAACGTCAACGGCGATATCGACGACGTCTATCACTACGCCAATACTCTGGCATTGACCGGCGATATTGGTGCGATCGCGGCGCGCCTGATCGCTGCCCTTGATGCGGCGGACTACGCGATCTCGCCGGGCAAGCGCGCCTGGCTCGACGCTTGCGCCGTCAAGAAGCGCGAATGGGCGGCGTTCCGCCACGCGCGGATCGCGGCCGTTCCGCCCATCGACGCGACCTGGGCGGCGAGGGTGATGACCCAACCGCAGGCGCTCGAAATCGCCGCCGAGTTCGCCAAATCCGCCGGTGCCGTGAAGTTGTTCGACGCGGGCGACGTGCAAGCCAATGGCTTCCAAACGGTGTGTGACGACGCACCGTTCGAAACCTTCACCGAATCGGGCGCTTCCTATATGGGCTACGCGGTCAGCGCGTTGCTGGCGGCGGGGGCGGCCGACAATCCCGTCTACGCGATGGCGTTCACCGGCGACGGCTCGTTCATGATGAATCCGCAGGTGCTGATCGACGCGATCGAGCATCGCGTGCGCGGCATGATCGTGCTGTTCGACAATCGCCGTATGGCCGCGATCACCGGGTTGCAGCACGCGCAATACGGACGCGAATTCCGCACCAGCGACGGCGTGGCGGTCAATTATCTCCAGCTCGCCTCATCGGTCGACGGCGTGTTGGCGGTCGATGGCGGCACGACACCCGATCAGTTGCGCGCGGCCTTGCGCAAAGCCCACGTGCATCCGGCGCTGTCGCTCGTTCATGTGCGCGTCTATGGCGGCGTCGATCCGGTCGGCGGCCTGGGCGCCCACGGCCAATGGAACGTCGGCAATTGGTGCGACGATGTGCAGGCCCGCCATCTCGAACAATCGATCTGACGGAGGGAAGCGATGCGCCCCGATTACGCGCTGCTGATCGACAATCGTTTCGTCGCGGCGGCAAACGGCGCCACGATCCCCGTCGTCTCGCCGGCGACCGAGGAAATCGTCGCGCATATTCCCCAAGCCGGGCCGGCCGATTGGAACGCGGCCCTCGCGGCGGCGTCGCGCGGCCTCGCCGCGTGGCGCGCGGTGCCGGCGTG
>JAIUNH010000216.1 GCA_020161965.1 Pseudomonadota bacterium | reverse complement strand
CGGCCGATTTGGTTCGTCTTGCTCATGGGGTTCCTCCGGTTTGGTTTTGGTTGTTCAGTGCTGGTGATAGACCGCGTGCCACACGCGATTGCGCAAATCCTGGAAGCGTTGCGACAGGCGGATGTCTTCGGTGCGCGGATAGGGCAGATCGATTTCGACGATCTCGTGGATGCGGCCCGGGCGGGCCGCCATCACCACCACGCGATGGGCGAGGAATACGGCCTCGTCCACGTCATGAGTGATGAACAAAATGGTGCGCTTGTCACGCGCCCAGGTGGCGAGCAATTGCTCCTGCATGTTGACGCGCGTCAGCGCGTCCAGCGCGCCGAAGGGCTCGTCCATCAGCAGCACGGCGGGGTCGACGGCGTAGGCGCGCGCGATAGCGCAGCGCTGCTTCATGCCGCCCGACAATGTTTTGGGCAGCGCATCGGCAAAACCCGACAGCCCGACCAGATCGAGGCAGTGCGCCACGATCCGCGCGCGTTCGGCGGCGGCGACACCTTTGATCTCCAGCCCGAAACCGACGTTCTGGGCGACCGTCAGCCACGGGAACAGCGCGTATTGCTGGAAGATCACGCCGCGCTCGGGCCCGGGACCAGATACGGGCTTGCCGTCCACGCGCACCGTGCCGCCGGTCGGTTCTTGCAAGCCCGCCGCCATGTTCATCAGCGTGGACTTGCCGCAACCCGAGGGGCCGACCAGCGTGACGATCTCGCCATCCGCGATATCGAGGTCGAGATCGTTGACTGCGCGGAATTCCTGGCCTTGCAGCACGAAGGCACAGGACACGCGCGCGAATTGGATTTTCGGCGGGGTCATCGGCGCTCCTGCCACACGGTCAAGCGCTGGTCGAGCCAGAGCAGCACGCGGTCCATCAACAGGCCGGTGATGCCGATGGTGATGAGCGCCACGAAAATCGTTTCGAGGTCGTAATAGATCTGCGCCTGCTGCATCCGGTGACCGAGGCCCTGCTGGGCGGCGATCAGTTCGGCCGCGACCAGCGTGGACCAGGCCGCACCCAAGCCGGTGCGCATGCCTACGAGGATGAACGGCGTGGAGGCGGGGACGATCACGCGCCGGAACACGGCCGCATCGCCCGCCCCCAACACGCGCGCGGCGTTGATCAGCACGCGGTCGACGTTGACGACACCTTGATAGGTGGAGATGACGCTGACCAGGAACGCCGCCAGCGTAATGACGAAAACTTTCGGCACTTCGCCGATGCCCAGGAACACGATGGCGAGCGGGATCAGCGCCAGCGGCGGAATGGTGCGGAAGAACTGGACGTAAGGCTCCATAAGCCCGCGCGCCCAGGTGTACCAGCCCATCAGGAAGCCGACGGGAATGGCGAGTGCGGTGCCGATCGCGAACCCGAGCATGACGCGCTGGACCGATGCGGCGAGATCGACGAAGAGCTGGCCGTTGGCGATCATCTGGATCGCGCGCGCACCGACCGACAGCGGGCCGGGCAAGCCGGCGAGGTTGATGAAGCTCAGCAACGCCCACAAGGCGAGGCCGAGTGCCGCCGCCAGCAGGTTCAGCGCCAGCAGCTTGCGCCGCAATTCGCGTTCGCGCAGCGCGTGGCGCCGGGCGAGGCCGTCGTCTGGAATCGCGGTTTCGGTCATGTCGCCTCCACGGCGCGATAGGTGTCGGGTTGGCGCAGCAAGCGGTCGAAGCCGACGATCGCGGCCCCTTGGATGGCGCCGGCGGGGCCCAGCGCCGTGCGCGACAGCCGCACCGGCTGCATCAATTCGTCGGGTACGTTGCGGGCGATCTCGGCCAGCAAGCGATCCAGCGTCGCGTCCGAAAGCCCGGCATAGATGCCGCCCAACACGACGATCGACGGGTTCTGCAAATTGATCGCGACGGCAAGGCATAGCGCCAGATTGGCGATCGTTTGGTCGAGCAGCTTGACCGCGACTTGGTCCTTCCCATTCGCGCGTCGCTCCATTTCCGCGACGATTTGGATTTTCATGTCGGGGCAGCCGAGCACGTCGCGCAGATAAGGTTCGCGCAATACGCCGACCAGCGTGCCGTTCGTGGGCACGCGATCGGCGAAGCGGTTTTCGCCCATGCGCAAATGGCCAAGCTCGCTGACACCGTAATGCCCATGCGGGCTCGGCGTGATGCCGTTCAGCATCGATGCGCCCACGCCGTATTTGGCCTGCACGAACAGCATCGGCTGATCGGCGTCGAGATGCTTGTGGCGGAACTCGGCGAAAGCCATCGCGCGGGTGTTGTTATGCGCGATGACGGGAAGACCGATCTTCGCCTCGATATGGTCGGCGAGCGGCAGATCGCGCCAGCCAAGCTGATAGGAAACGCGAATTTGGCGCAGTTTCGTATCGGTCATGCCGGGCATGACCAGCACCACGGCGGCGGGGCGGCAGCGTTTGCGCGCAAGTTCCGCTAGCCGCGTGCAGATCCAATCGGTCAAGCGGCGCAGGATCGCAGGCGGCGTGTCGTCCGACAGCGCCAGCTGATCCTCCCGCGCGTCGCGTGCGACAAGATCGAGCCCGACGACGGCGCTGCGCACCAAGCCGGGCTCCAGCGACAGACACAAGGTTTCGCACGCGGAGGGATTGAGGCGCAGAACGGTGCGCGGGCGGCCCGGCTCGCGCGGGCGCGCACTGCCCGCGACCGCGACCCAGCCCAGCGCCTCCAGCTCCGTCACCACCTTGCTCATCGTCGTGGTCGAGCGGCCCAGCGCCTTGCACAATTCGATCTGCGACATAGGCCCGCGATCGCGCAAGCACAGCAGCGCCTCCATCCGATGATGGACGCGCAAGCGTTCGACCGGCGTGTCCTTGCGCACGCTGCGCGCAGCCGGCTTGCGGCGCGCGAGGTTCGCGGCGCGGCGGTCGAGTTTGCGGGCGGTGACGATCGGCATTCCCATTTAATTATTCCTTGGTAGGAATTAAATCGATAAGCTGCGCCCCTGTCAATCGTTAGAGGCGGGCGCCAGGGTCCGGTTTCGAGACCCGGTGCCGTAGGGAGAGAGACGGATGTCGAAAGCGACGCGGCCGAATATCGTGTTCATCATGGCGGACGATCACGCTTCCAAGGCGATCGGCTGCTACGGTTACGGCATCAACGCGACGCCGAACATGGATCGGCTGGCACGCGAGGGCTTGCGGGCCAATCACTGCTACGTCACCAATTCGATCTGCACGCCCAGCCGCGCCGCGATTCTGACCGGCACCTATAATCACGTGAACGGCGTGATGACGCTGGCGGATTCGATCGACAATCGCCTGCCCAACGTCGCCAAGCATCTGCGCCATGCGGGCTATCAGACCGCGATTTTCGGCAAGTGGCATTTGGGCGAAGGCCGCCCGCACGAGCCGTCGGGCTTCGACGCCTGGGCCGTGGTGCCGGGCCAGGGCGACTATCACGATCCGCTGTTCCACGAGCCGGGCGGCGAGCGGCGCTATTCGGGCTACGTCACCGACATCATCACCGATATGTCGATCGACTGGATGGCGAAGCGCGATACGTCGCGGCCCTTCTTTCTGATGTGCCATCACAAGGCGCCGCATCGTTCATGGGAGCCGCATCCGAAGTATCGCGATTCCTACAAGGATCCGATCAAGCTGCCCGACACGTTCGACGACGATTACAAAAATCGCGCGAAGGCGGCTTCGGCCGCGCGCATGCGTATCGCCGACGACATGACCTATCTCGATCTCGGCCTCGTCCAACCCGATGGTGGTTCAGACGTGGGCGAGTTGCTGCTGGCGTCGATGAATGTGCGCAAGCTGCCCAAGCCCAAAGACGTGCGCAGCTTGCGTCTGATCGACAAGGATACGGGCGAGGTCTTCACGTTCCAAACCGAGCGCGAGTACGACGAGTTCAAATTCCAGCGCTATATGCAGCGCTATCTGCGCACGATCGCGTCGGTCGACGAAAGCGTGGGCCGCATTCTCGATTATCTCGACGCCAACGGGCTCCGGCAGAACACGCTGGTCATCTACACGTCAGACCAGGGTTTCTTCCTGGGCGAGCATGGCTGGTTCGACAAGCGCTTCATGTACGAGGAATCGTTCCAGATGCCGTTCCTCGCGCGCTACCCGGCCGAGATTCCGGCGGGCACCGTGTCGAACGACATTTTCAACAATGTCGATTTCGCGCCGACCTGGCTCGATCTCGCCGGGCTGCCGGTGCCGAGCTATATGCAAGGGCGCAGCATCCGCCCGATCTGGCGCGGCAAGGCGCCGGCGGATTGGCCGCAACACGCCTATCATCGCTATTGGATGCATCGGGACGAGTTCCACAACGCCTATGCCCATTACGGCATCCGCGATCAGCGCTACAAGCTGATCTATTGGTACAACCAAGGTTACGGTCTTGCGGGCACGCAAGCGGGCGGCGAGACGCCGGAATGGGAATTCTTCGATTGCGAGAAGGATCCGCTGGAGCTGTTCAACCTCCACGCCGACCCGGCCTACAAGGCCGAAGTGGCGCGGATGACCAAGCTGCTGGAAGCCAAGATGGCTGAGATCGGCGACGTGCCTGCCCATAAGATGGGCTGACGCGCCGCCGCTGTCGTCAATGCGCGAGGGCGGCGATCGCGTCGTCGTTCACGCTCTCGGCGATCTTGCCGTTCGCGACCAATTCGGTCGCGGCGGCGAGATCGGGCGCCATATAGCGGTCCTCGTCCAAGGCGGGGACCGCTTGGCGCAAGGTCGCGATCGCGGTCTGTAGTTTGGCACTGGTCGTCAACGGGGCGCGCAGTTCGACGCCTTGCGCGGCACACAACGCCTCGATTCCCAAAATGCCGTAGAGATTTTCGGTCATCGTTAGAAGGCGCCGCGCGCCATGGCACGCCATGGAGACGTGATCCTCCTGATTGGCCGAGGTCGGCGTCGAATCGACCGATGCGGGATGCGACATCTGCTTGTTTTCGCTCATTAGCGCGGCGGAGGTCACTTCCGCGATCATCAAGCCGGAATTGAGACCGGGCTTGCGCGTGAGGAACGCCGGCAGGCCATAGCTCAACGCGGGATCGACCAGCAACGCGATGCGGCGTTGCGCGATCGCGCCAATCTCGCACACCGCGATGGCGATCTGGTCGGCCGCGAAAGCGACCGGCTCGGCGTGGAAATTTCCGCCCGACACGACGCTGTCGTCGGGCAGCACCAGCGGATTGTCGGTAACGGCATTCGCTTCGATCTCCAGCGTATTGCCGGCGGCGCGCAACAGGTCGAGGCAGGCGCCGTCGACTTGCGGCTGGCAGCGCAGGCAATAGGGATCCTGCACGCGCTCGTCGCCGTCGAGATGGCTTTGCCGGATGACCGAGCCGTCAAGCAGCCCGCGCAGCGCCGCCGCCGTCTCGATCTGGCCGCGATGGCCGCGCAGCGTATGAATGCCTTCGACGAACGGTGCCGACGATCCCATCGCCGCATCGGTGGACATCGCCCCCGTCACCAGTGCGGCGGCCAGTGCACGCTTGGCGCGGAAATAACCGGCCAAGGCGAGTGCCGTCGAGGCTTGCGTGCCGTTGATGAGGGCGAGGCCTTCCTTGGCGACGAGCTTCACGGGCGCGAGGCCCGCGCGCTTCAGCGCTTCGCCGCCGGGGAGCCGCTCGCCCTTATAGAAGGCTTCGGCTTCGCCCATCATGACGGCGGCGAAATGGGCGAGGGGGGCGAGATCGCCCGAGGCACCCACGGAGCCTTTCTCGGGAATGAGCGGCGTGATGCCCTTGTCGAGCATCGCTTCGATCAAGCGCACGAGATCGAGCCGCACGCCCGAAGCGCCGCGCCCGAACGAAATGAGCTTCAGCGCCATGATCAGGCGCACGACGTTTTCGGGCATGGGGGCGCCCACACCGCAGCAATGCGACAGGATCAGATTGCGCTGAAGCGTGGCGGTGTCCGCCACCGCGATCTTGATCGAAGCGAGTTTTCCGAAGCCCGTATTGATCCCGTAGACCGCCGCGTTGCCCGAGGCGATCGCCGCGACGCGCGCGGCGGCGGCTTCGATCCGCGCATCGCCGCCGCGATCCAGTACCGCGTTCTCGCCCCGCCAATAGATCGACGCCAGTTGTTCGAGCGTGACGTGGCCGGGGCGAAGCGTGACGGTCATGATAGGAATCCTTAGAGTTGCGCTTGAAGCTGGTAACCGGGTTTGAAAATCTGGCGCACGGCGGTGACGACTTGGCCGCTGCGACGCGTGATGCGGTCGATCGCCATCAGTCCGTCGCCTTGCGCGCATCGCAAGATCGTGGCGTCGCGCTTGCCCGCGACGATCGCGGAGAACGCGATGTCGCCGCCTTCGAAGGGCACGTTGCGCACCAGCCATTCGTTGGCGCTGATTTCCGTGAAGTCGATCTTGCGCGCCTTGGGCACGGCGGCGAGATTGATCCAGCGATCCTCGTAGACGTAAGGCGCGTCGTCGCCCAGATGCAGCGCCACGAGATGCAGATGTTCCTCGCCCGGCTTCGCCTGAAGCCGGGCGCGGGCCGCGAACCCGTGCCGGGCACGCAGGAAGAGTTCGGGCGCCTGATGGCGGAATGGGTGGCGACGGGAGCGCACTGCCCTGTTAACTAGGCCAGTTAACTAGGCCGGCTACTTAAGCCAGAGAGACCGCGCGGAGCACCTTGGCGACGCACTCACAACTAGCGAAAATTACTAGTGACTACCCGCAGCCTCGCAATGAGTAAACGGAGCGTCAAACTTCTAGGCGGCTGTTGCCCACTACGTACTTTAGCCGCGTCCTCCCTCCCCTAACCCCCCGATATTCCTACCCCCACCTTGGCTCGCCCCTTGCTCCTCTGGGGCACCTATGAAGCTCACCCGCCCAAGCATCGCCTTCCTGCTGGCCACCGTCTTATTCGCTCCCTTCCTGCTCGTTTCCTGCGCGAAAGAGGTCGAAAAAACGGTCTATTTGGAAAAGG
>JAIUNH010000215.1 GCA_020161965.1 Pseudomonadota bacterium | reverse complement strand
AGCGGCGATCGTTTGATCGCCGAAATCGACGCCGCCGCGGCCGATCGCTGTGGACCGGGCCTGACGATGCGATTCCGCTGGGCGGCGAACGCCGCCCGGCTTTTCCCCCTGGCCGACGAAACGGCCTGATCCCAACCCAGGAGTTCGACATGAAGCGCCGCCAGTTTCTCGCCTCCAGTCTCGCCGCCGGTACGGCCCTGACCGCACCGTCGCTGGTCCGTGCCCAGGCGCGCGAGATCGTCATCGCCGGCCCGTCGGCCCAGGCGAAGATGTTCGAAACCGACGTTCAGCCGATCATCGAGAAGCGCACCGGCGCCAAGATCATCATGGACGGTTCGATTTCGGTGAAGCACATCCAGACGCTGATCGCGCAACGCAGCGCGCCGACGCATTCCATCACCTGGTTTCCGGACACGGATATGGTGACGGCGATGGGCGAAGGGCTGTTGGCGCCGCTCGATGGCGCGAAGATCCCGAATCTCGCCAAGCTGCTGCCCGGCAGCGTGCCTGCCGACAAGCTTTGGGTGCAGCTCAAAGTCGCGCGTTTCTCCATCGGCGTGAACACCGACAAGGTGAAGCCGCCGCTGGAAACGTGGAGCGATATTTGGACCGATCGCTTCAAGGGCAAGCTGCTCGTGCCCGCCTATGCGCTGACGCAAGGGCCGATGATGATGACGGCGGCGGCACATGTCGAAACCGGCAAGCCGCTGGCCGAAGCGCAATACGAGATCGAGGCCGCCTATAAGCGCCTGAAGGCGCTGAAACCCAATGTGCTGAACGTGTTCTCGGCCTCGCCGCAGGCGATCATGTTGCTGGAGCAGGGTGAGGCGCATGCTGTCGTCGGGCTGTTCTCCTCGGTCCTTTATCCGCGCATGCGTCAAGGTATGCCGATCGATCTGCCGTCGCCCAAGGACGGCGCGTTCGGCAGCCCGAACTGCCTGGGGCTGGTCGAGAAGGCGCCGAACGCATCGCTCGCCAATGCGGTGATCGACGCGATGCTCGATGCCGACGTGCAGAAGATCATGATGGAGAAGACGTTCGACTCGCCCGTGCGCGGCGACGTGGCGCTCGATCCCGGCGTGGTCGCGGCGGACAAGCTCGTCTCGCTCGACCCGATCTTCTGGGGCAAGCGGCGGCCGGAATTCGCGCCGGGCTACGCGGCGGCGCTGGCATAACGTGACAGCGATCGCGGCATCGATGGGCGGGGAGGCGCGGCGGCTCGATTCATTCGGGCGCGCCGCCGTCTCGCTGTTCGCCGTGCCGCCGGTCGTGTTCCTGATCTTCGCCTTCGTCGTGCCGCTTTGCGTCGTGCTGGGCGCGGCGTTTTTAGATGGCGGCGGCGTCTCGGTTTCGCGCTACATCGCCTTCTTCGCCCAGGAAGGCAACCGGACGATGGTGCTCAACACCTTCGTCTATGGCGTCGTCACGGCATTGGTCTGCGCGGCGTTGGGGTTCCCGCTGGGCTATGCCATCGCGCGTGCCGGGCGGCGGATGCAGGTCACGTTGATCGTGCTGACGTTCCTGCCGCTGTGCACTAGCATCATCGTCAAAGCCTTCGCGATTACGTTGATCCTGAAAAGCAACGGCCCGGTCAACGCGCTGCTGTTGATGCTGGGCGTGGTGGACGAGCCCGTCCGCCTGATCTTCACCCGCACCGCGTTGTTCGTCGGCTCGATGAACGCGTTTCTGCCCTTCGCGGTGCTGCCCGTCTTCGCCGTGCTGGCCGAACGCGGGCGCGATTTGGAGGAAGCCGCGGCATCGCTGGGCTGCTCGCCGGCCTTCACGCTGTTTCACGTGGTTATCCCGACGGCGTTTCCGGGGATCGTCGCTGGTTTCTCCATCGTCGCGGCGCAGGCGATCTCAGCCTATGTCGTGCCGACGCTGCTGATCGGCGATCGTTTCCGCGTGCTCGCGCGCGGCGCCTACGATTCCTATGTGCTCAACGACCGCGCCGGGGCCGCCGTGGCCGCGACCATCCTGCTGGCGCTGTCGCTAGCGGTCGTTGTTTGCGCCAATCGCCTATCCCGACGCGCGGAGCGGCCGGCATGAGGCGTAAGGGCATCACCGGCATCGTCATGGCGGGGCTCGCGGCGGCGGCGCTTATCTTCATGCTCGCCCCGCTGGCGCTGGTCGTCGCAGTGTCGCTGTCGCCGACGATCGGTTTCGATCTGCCCAAGAATGGCTTGTCGCTGCGCTGGTATTTCGCCCTCGGCCCGCTCGACGAATTCTGGCGCGCGCTGGGCGTGTCGTTGCGCGTCGCCGGTATTGCGACCGTGTCGGCCGTCGTGCTCGGCACGCTCGCCGCCTTGGCGATTCATTTCGGGCGCTTCCGGGGGGCGGAAGTCGTGCGCCTGCTCGTGCTGTCGCCCTTAATGCTGCCCGGCATCGTGAAGGGCATTGCGTTGCTACAGGCGGCCCGCCTGTTCGGCGTGATGGATTCCTTCGCGCTGCTGCTGATCGGCCATACGGTTCTGGCGATACCGTTCGTGATGCGCACGCTGACGGCGTCGCTCTCCGGCATTGATCCCGCGATCGTCGATGCGGCGCGCACGCTGGGCTTTTCCTATCCCGGCGCCATGCTTCGGATCGTGGCACCCAATCTGCTGCCGGGCATGTTCACCGGCGCGGTGTTCGGCTTCCTGTCGTCCTTCGACAATTACTCGATCTCGCTGTTCGTGGCGAGCGTGCGGGTGCGCCCGCTGCCCATCCAGATGATCCAATACCTCGACGAAGGGGCCGATCCGTCGATCGCCGCGATCTCGACCGCGTTGATCGTGCTGACGGCGATCCTGCTGCTGCTCGCCGACCGCGCGGTCGGTTTGAAGCGCGTCGCGGCCGGTTAGAGAAGGGAAGCAAGATGTACGACGACGCGTTCATGAAGCGCGCGATCGAGGTATCGCAAAGCGCCATCGGCCAACCGGGTTGCGAGCCTTTCGGCGCGATCGTGGTCAAAGACGGCAAGATCGTCGGCGAAGGTTTGAACCGTTCGCTGGCGCTGCACGACCCGACCTCGCATGGCGAGGTCGAAGCGATCCGCGATGCGTGCCGCAATCTCGGCACCAAGGATCTCGACGGAAGCGATCTCTATTCGTCCTGCGAGCCGTGCTCGCTTTGCGTCGCGGCGATGCATATCGCGGGCATATCAAGCCTCTATTATGCCGTGTCGCTCGAACAATCCTGGGCCGCACTCAAGCATTTGCCGCAGGACAAGCGCCGCTATCGGATGACGGCAACGGAATTGCGCGCCCAGGTCGGCTTGCCCATCGCGGCGCGCAAAATGCCGTCGGAATCCCGCCGCGCCGAGGATGCGCAAGCCGTGCTCGAAGCCTGGGCGAAGGCCCAGACGGAGAAAGCCTGACGTTTATTTGCCGCGCGGCTGGGGCGGCGCGATACCCGCTTCGGCGGCGAGCTTGGCGAGGGACGGCATGATCTCGGGATGCAGCGTGACGCCCTCGGTGCGTTGACGTTTGCGCAAGGCGAGGGCGCGTTCGCCGGGAATGCGGACGGGCGGATTGCCCGGCGCCACCGGTGCCGTCCGGCAGGAATCGACGAACCAGCCAAGCTCGCGCTTGAACGCGTCGCCGCCGCCGAACGCATTCGGATCGATGATCTGCAGAAAGACCGAAGCACCCCAATTGGTCTCGCCATCGGCGCGGCCATAGCCGGCCAACGCGGAGGTCAGCGCTTCGACGATCAGGCCGAGCGCGAAACCTTTGTGGCCGAGATCGAGGCCGCCGAGCGGCAGGATCGCCCCCGGCGGCTGACCGAACAGCACGCCGGGATCGTCGCTGCCTTGGCCGTCGGGCCCGACCAGCCAAGGGCCGGGCAGGCGGGCAGCGGTATCAGTGCGGTGCATGCGGCCGGTCAGGCCGTTCGTGGTGGTCGATGCGCTGATATCGATCAGCACGGGATCGCCGCCGGTCGGAAACCCGGCCGAGAAGGGATTGGGCGTGTAGCGCGGCGCGACCGCGCCATGCGGGGCGACCGAGGCGACCGACGGGTCCGAGCAGGTCAGCAGCATGACCAGGCCGCGATCCGTTGCGCGCTTGAGATAGGCGGCAAGGCAGGCGATGTGATGCGATCGGCGGATCGCGACGCTGACGACCGGGTGTGTGGTGATCCGCGCGAACGCGGTTTCCATCGCTTGCACGACCAGCCAAGGGCCGGGCAGGAACTGTCCGTCCCAGGTGAGGGCCGATCCGCGATCGGCGAGAACCTCCGGCGTGCCCGTCACCTTCATCTTTCCGGATTTCGCGGTGGCGAGATAGGGAGCCAGCAGTTGGAGGCCGTGCGTGGTGTGCCCCATCAAATCGCCTTCGACGAGAATCTCCGCAACAATCTTCGCCTTGTCGATATCGAGCCCCGACTTGATGGCGACGCCAGCCGCGAATTCGATCAGATCGTCGGCGTTATAGGTGTTGGTCATCGAGATACCGTCCTTGCGCGAAGTTGCTCGCCGCAGATTGTGACCCGCCTTGCCGCAAGGCAAGCGCGTTCGCATCGTGCACGCAAAAGGCTTTTGATGTTATGAAAGCGATATGACGAACAAGACGAAGCGCGGCATCGCGGGCGGCCTCACGAACTACGGCGATCCGGAATTCGCGGCGTATCTGCGCCGATCCTTTGCCCGCTCGATGGGCTATTCCAGCGAAGCGCTGGCGCGGCCGATCGTCGGCATCGCCAACACGTATAGCGGCTTTAATAACTGCCATCGCCATTTCCCGGAATTGGTCGAGGCGACGAAGCGCGGCGTGTTGATGGCGGGCGGCTTGCCGGTCGAGTTTCCGACCATTTCGCTGGGCGAAGTGTTCTTGAACCCGACCAGCCTCAAATTCCGCAATCTGATGGCGATGGACACGGAGGAGATGATCCGTGCCCAGCCCATCGACGCGGTGGTGCTGCTCGGCGGCTGCGACAAGACGGTGCCCGCACAGTTGATGGCGGCGCTGTCGGCGAACGTGCCGGCGGTGCAGGTCGTTGCGGGGCCGATGTCGACCGGCCGCCACAAGGGCGAGCGCTTGGGCGCTTGCACCGATTGCCGCCGTTTCTGGGCGCGCTATCGCGCGGGCGATGTCGATGCGGCGGAGATCGATGTCGTCGAAGGACGTCTCGCCACAACGGCGGGGACCTGTGCCGTCATGGGCACGGCGTCGACGATGGCCTGCATCACCGAAACGCTGGGCATGTCCTTGCCCAACTCGGCGGCGATCCCGGCGGTGCATGCCGATCGTCTGCGCAATGCGGAGGAAAGCGGCAAGCGGGCCGTCGAGTTGATCGGCACGAACACGCTGCGTCCGCGCGATATCGTCACCGAGAAATCGCTGGAGAACGCCTGGCGCGTGCTGCTGGCGATTTCCGGCTCGACCAATGCGGTGATCCATCTGACGGCGATCGCGCGGCGCGCGGGCGTGAAGGTCGATCTCAACCGCTTGAACCAACTCTCCGACGAAACGCCGGTGCTTGTGAATCTCAAACCCGTCGGCGACAATTATATGGAGGATTTCCACGCGGGCGGCGGCGTGCCGGCCGTGCTGAAGGAAATCCGCGATCTGCTGCATCTCGACGTGCCGACCGTTTCGGGCAAAAGCTTGCGCGAATTGATCGACGAGCCCTTGGCCGATCAAGTGAACCGCACGATCGTGCGCCCGCGCGCCGAGCCGGTCGATCCCGATGGCGGCCTCGTCGCCGTCTTCGGTACGCTCGCCCCGCGCGGCGCCATCGTCAAACGCGCGGCGGCCGACAAGAAGCTGCTGGAACATGAGGGGCGGGCGGTCGTGTTCTCCTCGCTCGAAGATTTATCCGCACGCATCGACGATCCTGATCTCGACGTTACCGCCGACGACATTCTGGTGTTGCAGAACGCCGGTCCGCGCAGTGCCGCCGCGATGCCGGAAGCGGGCTATCTGCCGATCCCGCGCAAGCTCGCTAAAGCGGGCGTCAAAGACATGGTGCGCATCTCCGACGCGCGCATGTCGGGCACGGCCTATGGCGCGATCGTGCTGCATGTGGCGCCCGAGGCCGCCATCGGCGGTCCGTTGGCGCTGGTCAAGAACGGCGATCGGATCAAGCTCAGCGTCGCTGCGCGCAAACTCGATCTATTGGTCGATGAAGCGGAGCTTGAGAAGCGGCGCAAGGCGCTGCCCGCGCCGGTGCCGGTCGAGCGGCGCGGCTATGATCGTCTCTACGATGCCCACGTGCTCCAGGCCGACGAAGGCGTGGATTTCGATATCTTTTAGCCCCAAACGGCCCCGGTCGAAACCCGGGGCCGGACGTGCTATGGGTCTCGGACGCGAAAGCGCGATTCCGGAAGAGAGAGACGATGACGACAGCCAAAAAATCCAAGCTCGATCAGCTGCGCGAAATGTCGACCGTGGTCGCCGATACCGGCGATATCGACGCGGTGCGCCGCCTGAAGCCGGTCGATTGCACGACCAATCCGTCGTTGATCCTGAAGGCGGTCGAGAATCCGGCGGCGTCGGCGATCGTCGATGCGGCGATCGCTTGGGGCAAAAAATCCTCCTTGCCGCGCGATGCGGCGATCCACGCCGTGTGCGACCGCCTTGCGGTCGATTTCGGCGCCGAGCTCGCCAAGATCGTGCCGGGTCGCGTCTCGACCGAGGTCGATGCGGATTTGTCGTTCGACGCCAAAGCCTCCGTCGAAAAGGCGCGCGAGGTGATCGCGGGCTATCAGGCGCGCGGGATCGGGCGCGAGCGCATCCTGATCAAGCTCGCCGCGACTTGGGAAGGTGTTCGCGCCGCCGAAGTGCTGCAGCGCGAAGGCATCGACTGCAACCTCACGCTCGTCTTCAGCCTCGCCCAGGCGATCGTCTGCGCCGAAGCGGGCGCGTTCCTGATCTCGCCCTTCGTCGGGCGCATCCTCGATTGGCACGTGAAGGCGGGCAAGGGCCCGTTCGACGCGGAAACCGATCCCGGCG
>JAIUNH010000214.1 GCA_020161965.1 Pseudomonadota bacterium | reverse complement strand
TCACGCTCGCTTCCGGAAGGCGCGAAAGCTACGGCAAGCTCGTGCTCGCGACCGGTTCGCGCGCGATCCGGTTGAACCTGCCCGGAGCCGAACGCGCCGTCGCGTTCCGCGATCTCGCCGATATCGAGCGTTTGCGCGCCGCCGAAAAAGGCAGCACCGCCGTCGTGATCGGCGGCGGCTTGCTCGGCCTCGAGGCCGCTTACGGTCTTGCCAAGCGTGGCGTGCGCGTGGCGCTCGTCCATCTGATGGACGATCTGATGGAACGTCAGCTCGATGCGCGCGCGGCAAAACTGCTGGCGGCGGAAATCGCCGCGCGCGGCATTTCACTTTATCTCGGCGCATCGACCGACCGGATCGAACCGGACGCCGTTGTGCTGAAAGACGGCACGCGGCTTCCGGCATCACTCGTCGTCATGGCTGTCGGCATCGCGCCGGAGATCGCCTTGGCGAAATCGGCCGGGCTCGATTGCGGGCGCGGGGTCCGGATCGACGACGCACTGCGGACGGCCGATCCCGATATCTACGGCTTGGGCGAATGCGTCGAACATCGCGGAATGTGTTTCGGTCTGGTCGGCCCGATCTGGGAGCAGGCGCGGATCCTCGCCGAAATTCTGGCCGGGCGTGCGGCTTCGTATGAAGGATCGAGTGTCGCGACGACGCTGAAGGTTTCCGGCGTCGCGCTGTTCTCCGCCGGTATCGTGCGCGAAGCGCCGGGGGCGGAAACGCTGGTCTTTTCCGATCCCGCACTTGGCGTTTATCGCAAGCTGATCCTGCGCGACGATCGTTTGGAAGGTGCGGTTCTCTACGGCGATACCGAAGCTTCAGCGTGGTACGCGGCGGCGATCGCCGAAAAGCGCGACGTGTCGTGCTGGCGCGATCGCATCGCGTTCGGCGCCCCGGTTTCCCAGGCGGCCTAGGCCATGGACGATTTCACCGACGAGCAGAAACAATATCTCGCGGGGTTCGCGACCGGCGTCACCGCACGCCGCGCGGCCTTGGGCTTGCCCGCCGGCCTCGCGGTCGGCGGCGGCGCAGCCTCGCCCAACCCCGATGCCGCGATGTTCGAAGCACAGGAACGCGTGCTTGCGAAGGGCGGCAAGCTCTCGGCCGAGGAACAGGCCAAGCGCAAGACGCCGCCGCTCGATCGTTGGGACGCGCTGGTCGCAGCGGCCGAAACCAATTCGGCCCCGAAAGGGTCCGACGTGTTCCTCACGAAGTATTTCGGCCTTTTCCACGTCGCGCCGGCGCAAGATTCCTATATGTGCCGCCTGCGCATCCATCACGGCGTGCTCGATGCGCGCCAGATGCGCGGCCTTGCCGATCTCGCCGACAAAATGGGCGGCAGCTATGCGCATGTGACGACGCGCAACAATCTCCAGATCCGCGAGATCGCGCCCAAGGATGCGCCGGACTTCCTGATCGAGTTGCAGGAACTCGGCCTGACCGCGCGCGGCACGGGGGCCGATAACATCCGCAACATCACCGGCAGCCCGGCCGCCGGGATCGATCCCCAGGAACTGATCGATACGCGCGATCTCGGCAAGAAGCTCCAGCACCATATCCTCAACAGCCGCCATCTTTCCGCACTGCCGCGCAAGTTCAACATCGCCTTCGACGGCGGCGGCAAAATCGGCGTGTTGGAGGATACGAACGACATCGGTTTCGCGGCCGTAACGATCGGGGAAGGTCAAAGCGTGGTGCCAGGCGTGTGGTTCCGCCTAATGCTGGGCGGCATCACCGGCCATCACGATTTCGCGCGCGCTACCGGCGTGGTCGTGGCGCCCAAAGACGCCATCGCCGTTTCCGACGCGATTCTGCGCGTCTATTGCGCGCATGGCGACCGCACCGACCGTAAGAAGGCGCGGCTCAAATATCTGCTCGACGCTTGGGGCTTTGACAAGTTCTTGATGGAAGTCGAAACGACGCTCGGCCGCAAGCTCGATCGCGTGCCGCTCGATGCGTGCGAAGCGCGCGGGGCCATCGATCGTGCGGGGCATTTGGGCGTGCACGCGCAAAAGCAGCCCGGCCTCAACTGGATCGGCGTGGTGATGTCGGCGGGGCGCATGGAAGCGGCGCAAATGCGCGGCATCGCCGAGATCGCCGAGAAATTCGGCAGCGGCGCGCTGCGCTTGACCGTATGGCAGAATCTGCTGATCCCCAACGTGCCCGACGCCCAACTCGACGCGGCGAAAGCGGCGATCGAGGCGCTCGGTCTCGATTGGCGCGCGTCCAATCCGCGCGGTGGCTTGATCGCCTGCACGGGCAATGCGGGCTGCAAATTCGCCGCCGCGAATACCAAGCTGCATGCCGAGGCCATCGCGGCGCATCTCGAGGCGCGGCTGGCTCTCGATACGCCGGTCAATATCCACCTGACCGG
Organism: Pseudomonadota bacterium; assembly: GCA_020161965.1. Taxonomy (GTDB): domain Bacteria; phylum Pseudomonadota; class Alphaproteobacteria; order CACIAM-22H2; family CACIAM-22H2; genus Tagaea. The sequence goes on along the minus strand of JAIUNH010000214.1, from coordinate 4,610 downwards.
CTGCCATCATTCCTGCGCGCAGCATTATGTCGGCGATATCGGCTTGATCGCGACCAAGATCGACGCGGGCGACGCGCAGATCGAAGGCTATCATCTGCTCGTCGGCGGCGGGGCCGGGGCGGAGCGGGGGCTTGGCCGCGAGGTGATGTGCGACGTCGCGGCCGATGCGCTGCCGGTCCGGATCGAAGCGTTGCTGACTGCCTATCTCGCCGCACGCCAGCCGGGCGAAAGTTTCCACGCTTGGGCGTCGCGCCAGGATGTCGCTTGTCTGCGCGCGGCGCTTGATCCGCGCGCCAAGGAAGTGGCGGCGTGACGATCTATATTCCCAAACTACCCGATGAAGCGCCGTTCAGCGCGCCGCAGCGCGCGTGGCTCAACGGCTACTTCGCCGGGATGATGGGCGGCGACACCGGCGAAACGAATGCCGCGCCGGCCGTCGTGGAGGAGGATTTCCCCTGGCACGATCCGGCATTCGATCTCGACGAACGTCTGGCGTTGGCCAAGGACCGCGCTTTGCCGCGCCGATTGATGGCGGCGATGGCGCAACTCGATTGCGGCCAATGCGGCTATCTGTGCCAGAGCTATGGCGAGGCGATCGCGTCGGGTGCCGAAAAATCGCTCGGCAAATGCGTGCCCGGCGGCAAGGAAACGAGCAAGGCGTTGCGCGCCTTGATGGCCGAAGCGCCGGCCGTCGCGGCGCCCGCGATCAAAGCCGAAGCCGCGCATCCGCCTGGTCGCTTGATCGCCGAAGCCGTATTCAAGGGTGCCGCGCCGTTGAACGGCGAAGGTTCGGCCAAGGATACGCGCCATGTCGTGTTCGATTTGTCGGGCACGGGGCTCGACTATCGGCCCGGCGATGCGTTCGGGCTATATGCGCCGATCGCTCCCGAATTGGCGGCGGCGGTCGTCGCGGCGTTGGGGGCGGACTCGGCGCTGGCGGTCGAACGCGACGGGCGACGCATGTCGCTTGGCGAGATGTTGAGCACGATCCTTGATATCGCGCGGCCCGGCGATAGCGTCGTCGAGGCGATGATGAAGCATGCGACGGCGGCGGATCGCGACGGCCTCGCCAAGATTCTCGATGGGGCGGCGGATGCGCCGCTCGCCGATCCCGATCTGCTTGACCTGTTGCTGAAATTTCCGGCGGTACGTCCGCCGCTCGACGAACTTCTGGCGAGCCTCGAAGAATTGCAGCCGCGCCTCTATTCGATCGCGTCGAGCCCGCGCGCGCATCAAGGCGAGGTGCATCTGACCATCGGCGTGGTGCGCTACAAGCGCAACGGTCGCGCACGTCACGGTGTCGCTTCGACCTTCCTGGCCGAGCGCCATCCGCCGGGGGCCGGCTTGCGCTGCTTCGTGCAGCCGGCACATGGCTTCCGCTTGCCCGACGATCTGTCGAAACCGGTCATCATGATCGGGCCGGGGACGGGAATCGCCCCCTTCCGCGCCTTTCTGGAAGAGCGCCGCGCGACGAAAGCGCCGGGCAAGAACTGGCTGTTCTTCGGCGATCAGCACGAAGCCTGCGACTTCATCTATCGCGATGAGATCGAAGCCTTCCAAGCCGATGGTACGCTCACGCGGCTCGATCTTGCTTTCTCGCGCGATGGTACGAAGAGAATCTATGTCCAGGATCGGATGCGCGACGCCGGCGCCGAGCTCTGGGCGTGGCTGAACGAAGGCGCACACATATATGTGTGCGGGGACGCCAGCCGCATGGCGCGCGACGTGGACGCGGCATTGCGCGAGATCGTCGCGGCGCAAGGCGGTATGGACGAAGCCGCCGCGAAAGCCTTCGTCCAGAAACTCGCCGCCGATAAACGCTATCAGCGGGACGTCTATTGATGGCGACGGCGCACACCACGTGCCCTTATTGCGGCGTGGGGTGCGGCGTGATCGCGTCTTCCGACGGCACGATCAAAGGCGATCCGGATCATCCGGCGAATTTCGGCCGCTTATGCTCCAAGGGCTCGGTACTCGGCGAAACGATCGATCTCGACGGCCGCTTGCTGTATCCGGAGATCGACGGCAAGCGCGTCGATTGGGACACGGCATTGGATCGCGTCGCCGACGGTTTTGCGGAAATCGTTTCGCGCAAGGGCCCCGACGCGGTCGCGTTCTACGTCTCCGGCCAATTGCTGACCGAGGACTATTACGCCGCCAACAAGCTGATCAAAGGCTGGCTCGGGACGGCGAATATCGACACGAATTCGCGCCTGTGTATGGCGTCGTCGGTCGCCGGGCATAAGCGCGCCTTTGGATCCGACACCGTGCCCGGCAACTACGAAGATTTCGAGCTGGCCGACCTGATCGTGCTGGTCGGCTCCAATCTCGCCTGGTGCCACCCCGTACTGCATCAGCGCATCTTGGCGGCGCGCGCACGGCGTGGCGGATTGCCCAAGCTGGTGGTGATCGATCCGCGTCGCACGGCGAGCTGCGAGGATGCCGAGTTGCATCTGCCATTGAGATCGGGCAGTGACGTGACGTTGTTCGCCGGCCTGCTGCGCCATCTGCACGAAGCGGGGGCGGTCGATACCGATTACGTCGCTGCGCACACGAGCGGCTTCGCGACCTTGGGCGATCTGCCCGACCGCGCGGCGGTCGCGCGTGATTGCGACCTGCATCCGCGCGACGTGGCGGCGTTCTACGAGATGTTCGCGAGGACGGCGAAGACGGTGACGGTCTATTCGCAAGGCGTGAACCAGTCGTCGGCTGGCGTCGACAAGGTCAACGCGATCGTCAATTGCCATCTTGCCACGGGCCGTATCGGCAAGCCCGGTGCCGGGCCGTTCTCGGTCACCGGTCAGCCCAACGCGATGGGCGGGCGCGAGGTCGGCGCCTTGGCGAACCAACTCGCCGCCCATATGGATTTCGCACCCGCCGATGTCGATCGCGTGCGGCGCTTTTGGAATAGCCCCACGATCGCGACCAAGCCCGGCTTGAGGGCCGTCGATCTATTCGCGGCGATCGATCGGAGTGAGATCGAGGCCGTCTGGGTGATGGCGACGAACCCGGCTGCGAGCCTGCCGGACGCCGATCGCGTGAAGGCGGCGCTGGCCAAATGCAAACTGGTCGTCGTGTCGGATTGCGTCGCGCGCACCGATACGCTCGACCATGCGCATGTGAAATTGCCCGCACTCGCTTGGGGCGAGAAGGACGGCACGGTGACGAACAGCGAGCGGCGGATTTCGCGCCAGCGCCCGTTTCTGAAATCGCCGGGCGAAGCCAAGCAGGATTGGTGGATCGTCGCGCAGGTCGCCAAGCGGCTTGGGGCCGAGGATGCCTTCGCATGGAACGGCCCGGCCGAGATCTTCGCCGAGCACGCGCGCCTGTCGATGTTCGAGAATAACGGCACGCGTGACTTCGATCTGTCGCATTTGATTGGCGTCGATTACGAAACGATGCGGCCGGCGCAATGGCCGGCGCGCGAACGCCTCTTCGCCGAGGGCGGGTTCTTCACGCAAGATCGCAAGGCGAAATTCGTGCCCACGGCGCCGCGCGCACCGGTCAACGCGCCCGACGCCGCGTTCCCGCTTGTTCTCAATACCGGCCGCGTGCGCGACCAGTGGCATACGATGACGCGCACCGGCAAATCCCCGCGCCTCGCGGGCCATATCCGCGAAGCCTATGTCGCGGTCAATCCGGCCGACGCGGCCAAGCACGGTCTTGCCGATGGCGGCTTCGCGAAATTATCGTCGCGCTGGGGTTCGGCGTTGCTGCGCGTGCGCCTTGAAGATGGGCAAGTGCCCGGCACGACCTTCGCGCCTTTCCATTGGACCGGCACGCATGGATCGCACGCCCGCGTCAACGCGACGATCAACCCGGTCGTCGATCCGATTTCGGGTCAACCCGAACTCAAACACACGCCCGCGACTCTCGAAGCCTGGACGCCCGCCTGGGAAGGCTTCTTGCTGCGGCGCGACGATGCGGCGCCCGTTGCCGATTATTGGCTCGCGAGTACCGGCAATGGGCATACGCGCTACGACATCGCGGGCATGATGCCGCCGGATATCGACGTGTTGATCGGCCAGGGCGATGACCGCATCGATTATGTCGATGCCGCGAGTGGGCGCTATCGCGCCGCGATCTTCGCCGATGGAAGCCTGCAAGCCGTGTTGTTCATCGGCCCGCGTGAAACGCTGCCCGACGCGACATGGCTCGCCGGATTATTCGCGAAGGATGCGCTCGATCCGGCCGAGCGCCGCACACTTCTGTCGGGCGCCGCGCCGGACGGTGCTGCGGCTTCGGGTGCCTTGGTCTGCGCGTGCCATGGCGTATGCGCCGGCGCAATCGAAGATGCGATAGCGGCCGGTTGCGACAGCGCCGCTGCGATCGGAACGGCGACGAAGGCCGGCACCAATTGCGGTTCCTGCGTGCCCGAGTTCTCGTCATGGGTCGGCAGACGGCTGGCGAGCGCTTCGCGCCGTTTGGCAGCATCGGCGGGCAGTTGTCGGGCTCCTTCTGAGAGGCACACCATGACGCACATGTCAGGCGTGGCCGACAGCCGCCTCAGGCAGTCCATTCCAGTCACGGCGTTTCTCGTGAGGCACCTCCGCATGCGCTTGGCTCGAGCTCTTCCACTGGTGGTGGTCTTTGCGGCCTTCAGTTTCGTG
>JAIUNH010000213.1 GCA_020161965.1 Pseudomonadota bacterium | reverse complement strand
CGGACCGCCGAAGACGCGGCCAAGCTCGTCAACGAGCGGAAGATCGACAACATCAAGGTCGGCGTCTTCGATGTCGACGGGATCATGCGCGGCAAGTACATGTCGCGCGAGAAGTTCCTGTCGGCGCTTTCCGGCGGTTTCGGGTTCTGCGACGTCGTGCTCGGCTGGGATTCGAACGACCAGCTCTACGACAACGTGAAGTATACGGGCTGGCACACCGCCTATCCCGACGCCCCCGTGCGCCTGCTGCCCGACACGTGCCGCCCGATCCCCTTCGAGCCCTCGACGCTGCTGTTCCTGGGCGAGTTCGCGCAGAAGGCCGAGGCGGTGTGTCCGCGCGGCACGCTGCGCCGCGTCCTCAAGCGCGCCTCGGACATGGGTTTCTCGGTCATGTCGGCGGCGGAATTCGAGTTCTTCGTGTTCGACGAAACGCCGTTCTCGGTGCGCGAGAAGCACTACAAGAATTTGCGCACCATCACGCCGGGCTTCTATGGCTACTCCGTTTTGCGCAGCTCCGTGCACGCCGAGTTCTATCACGGCCTGCTCGACATGATGCGCAAGATGGACGTATCGCTGGAAGGCCTGCACACCGAAACCGGTGCCGGCGTACTGGAAGCCGCGATCACGGTCGACGAAGCGCTCGCTTCCGCCGACAAGGCCGCCTTGTTCAAGACCTTCACCAAGGTCTACGCCGAACGTCACAACAAGATGGTGACGTTCATGGCGAAATGGTCGCATGACTGGCCCGGCCAGTCGGGCCATCTGCATGTGTCGCTGAAGGACAAGAACGGCGACCCGGTGTTCCACGACGCCAAGAAGCCGCATTCGATGTCCGACACGATGCGCTGGTTCGTCGGCGGGCAGCAGCGTTTGATGCCCGAATTGCTGGCGATGGTCGCGTGCACGGTGAACAGCTATACGCGCCTGATCCCCGGCTACTGGGCGCCGACCGCATCGATGTGGGGGGTGGAAAACCGCACCACGGCGTTGCGCGTCATCCCCGGTTCGCCCAAATCGCAGCGCGTCGAATATCGCGTCGCCGCCGCCGACATCAACCCGTATATCGCCTTCGCCGCCGCGATCGGCTCGGGCTTGTGGGGCATCGAGAATAAGATCGAGCCGCCGCCGCCGATCGAGGGCAACGCCTACGCGGTCGAGCCCAATCCGAAGGACAATCTGCCGCGCAGCCTGGGCGACGCGGCCGCGCGCCTTGCCGCCAGCAAGGTCGCGCGCGATTTGTTCGGCGACGAATTCGTCGAGCATTACGCCGCGACCCGCGATTGGGAGCAGCGCGAATACAACAAGGCGATCACCGACTGGCAGCACGCCCGTTATTTCGAGATCATCTGACATGACCAAAGAATTCACGATCATCAGCCCGGTCGACGGGAAGCCCTATCGCACGCTCGCCCTTGCCGACGGCAAGGCGATCGAAGCGGCCCTGACGGCCGCGCAAAGCGCCAAGAAAACCTGGGCCCAAACGCCGCTGGCCACGCGTATCGCCGCCGTTACCAAATTGGTCGAGGCGGTGCTGGCGACCAAGGATGCGAACGCCGAGGAAATCACCCGCCAGATGGGCCGCCCGATCGGCCAGACGCCGGGCGAAATGCGCGGCTTCGAAGATCGCGCGCGCCATATGCTGGCGATTGCGCCGCACGCTTTGGCCGACGTAAAGCCCGAGGCGAAGGACGGCTTCACGCGCTTCATCAGCCGCGATCCGCTCGGCCTCGTGTTCGTGATCGCGCCGTGGAACTACCCGTGGCTGACTTCGGTCAACGCGATCGTCCCCGCCTTGGTCGCGGGCAATGTCGTGCTGCTGAAGCATTCGCACCAGACGCCCCTGGTCGCCGAGCGTTACGCGGCCGCGGCGAAGTCGGCGGGCTTGCCGGCGGGCGTGTTCCAGATCCTGCACACCGATCATGCGGACTCCGCCAAGATCATCGGCGATGCGCGCGTGGATCATGTGTGCTTCACCGGCTCGGTCGATGGCGGCAAGGCGGTGCAGCGCGCCATCGGCGAACGCTTCATCGGGGCGGGACTGGAACTCGGCGGCAAGGACCCCGCCTATGTGCGCGCCGACGCGAACCTCGCCCATGCGGTCGAGAACCTCGTCGACGGCGCGTTCTTCAATTCCGGGCAATGCTGCTGCGGGATCGAGCGGATCTATGTGCACGAGAGCCTTTACGACAAATTCGTCGATGGCTTCGTGGATCTGACCAAGACCTACAAGCTCGGTAACCCGACCGACAAGGCGACGAATCTCGGGCCGATGGTTCGCACATCCGCCGCCGAATTCGTGCGCGGCCAGATCGCCGAGGCCGTGAAGCAGGGTGCGAAATCGCTGGTCGATCCCAAGCACTTCCCGGCCGACAAGCCGGGCACGCCGTACCTCGCGCCGCATGTGCTGGTCGACGTGACGCATCAGATGCGCGTGATGAGCCAAGAGAGCTTCGGCCCCGTCATCGGCATCATGAAGGTGAAGTCCGACGACGAAGCCGTCGCGCTGATGAACGACAGCGATCTGGGCCTCACCGCCGCGATCTGGGCGTCGGACGAAGCTGCTGCCGCGCGTATCGGCCGCCAAATCGAAACCGGCACGGTGTTCATGAATCGCTGCGACTATCTCGACCCGGCCCTTGCCTGGACCGGCGTCAAGAATACCGGGCGCGGCGTCACGCTCTCGACACTCGGTTACGACCACCTCACCCGCGCGAAATCCTTCCATCTCCGCACCAAGATTTAGGCTCGAACATGAACGTCAAAGGCAATTGGAACTATCCGACGACCGTTTGGGCGGGCCCGGGCCGCATCGCCGAATTGCCCGCCGCTTTGGCGCGGCTCGGCATCAAGAAGCCGCTGCTCGTCACCGACGAAGGCCTCGCGAATGCGCCGATGGTGAAGAACGCGCTGGCGATTTCCGGTGCCGCGCTCTTCGCCAAGGTGAAGGGCAATCCGACGGGCCGCAATGTCGATGACGGTCTCGCGGCGCTGAAGGCGGGCGGGCATGACGGCGTTATCGCGTTCGGCGGCGGCTCGGCGCTCGATGCCGCCAAGGCGATCGCGCTGATGTGGAAGCAGACGCGCCCGTTGTGGGATTTCGAGGATATCGGCGACTGGTTCAAGCGCGTCGATCCCGCCGGCATGCTGCCGGTCGTGGCGGTGCCGACCACGTCGGGCACGGGTTCGGAAGTGGGCCGCGCGTCGGTCATCACCGACGAAGCCACGCATGTGAAGAAGATCATCTTCCATCCGAAAATGCTGCCGGAGATCGTGATCTCCGATCCCGAACTGACCGTCGGCTTGCCGCCGCACGTGACCGCCGCGACCGGCATCGACGCTTACGTACACAGCTTCGAAGCCTATTGCGCGCCGGGCTTCCACCCGATGGCGGAAGGGATCGCGCTCGAAGGCATGCGGCTGGTGAAGGAATATCTGCCGCGCGCCTTCAAGGACGGGAAGGACATCGAAGCGCGCGGGCAAATGCTCGCCGCCGCGTCGATGGGGGCCGCCGCGTTCCAGAAGGGCTTGGGCGGCGTGCATGCCCTTGCCCACCCGATCGGTGCCGTCTACGACACGCATCACGGCCTGACCAATGCCGTGCTGCTGCCTTATGTGATGGTCCACAACAAGAAGGCGATCGAAGCCCGCATGGGCTTGCTTGCCCGCGTGCTCGACCTGCCCGGCCCCGGCTTCGACGCCGTGCTGAAATGGACGCTCGAATTCCGCGACGCGCTGAAGATTCCGCACACGCTGAAGGAAATCGGCGTGGACGATGCGCGTGCGGCCGAAATCGGCGCAATGGCGGAGAAAGATCCCTCGGCCGGCGGCAATCCCTGCACCGTCACCGCCAAGGATCTGGAAGCCGTGTTCCGCGCCGCCGTGGCGGGGAAGATTTAGCTCAGCTCTTCCACGCCGCGATCAGGCGGCGATAGGCGCCTTCGACATCGCGGACCAGATCCGCATCGCCGAGCTTGCCTTCCAGCCATGCTTGCGCGGATTTGGCGAAGGCCGTGCGGCCCACCGCGAAGCCCTTCGCCCATTTGCGCCCGCGCGCGGTCTTGAACCCGGCGGCGACTTCCGCCTCGGGTGCATCGAGGCCCAGCAGGACGATGCCCCGGCAAAGCGGATCGCGCCGATCGATGATCGCTTCGACGCGATCCCAATCCGCATCGGTCGGCGGCGGGGGCAGCTTCCACCAATCGGGGTCGAGGCCCAGATCGTAGAAGCGTTCCATCGCCGCGGGCACGGCTTCCGGATACGACTTGCGCCCGCGCGAGGCGATCACCTCGATCAACATATCGAGGCCATAGGCGTGCGCCGCGCGCACCACGCGCGCAAGCGTCTTTTCCTGCGCGTCGCGTTCCTCGGCCGGATCGTCGGGATGCCAGAAGATCAGGCATTTGACGATATGTTCCTCGGGCCAGGACTTCAGCGCCAAAGCAGGATCGGGCCCGTGCTGAAGATCGAGCGGGAACGTGCCGGGCATTTCGACCGGCCTTCCGATCCACAAGCCCTTGCCGGTCATGCGCCACAAGGCGGATTCGCCCCAGCGATCGTCGCAGAGCACGCCCGCCCCCGGCGTTTCCTTCGCCACGGCAAGCGCGGCGTCGGCCAGCAATTCCTTGAGCTTGAACAAACGATCGCGCGGCGCCTTCGCGTCGTCGGCCATTTTTTCGAGCTGGATGCGATGGTCGAAGGCGAGCGCCATGACTTCCGGCCATTGGCGGCGGCGCGTCATCTTGCGATGGCGCGATTCGAAATCTTCATCCGAATGCAGGCGGAAAACGCCGGTCTTCTCGGCGAAATAGACTTCAAGCTCCGCGCGCGTCGGGCAGGCGGGTGCGCAGCCATGGCGCGACACGACGATGGCGCCACAGGCGTTGCCGCGCTTGGCGGCATCGACCCACGACAACCCGTCGAGCCAGCCGGACATCAACCCGGCCATGAAGGCGTCGCCCGCCCCCAGCGTGTTGAACGTTTCGACCGGCACGCCTTCGGCGAAATCGCCGTCGGTCAGCTTCGACGGAATGGCACCGTCGAAAATCATCGCGCCCTTGGGGCCGAGCTTCAGCACCAGCGTCGCCGTCGGGTTCAGCGCGCGGATGGCGCGCAACGCTTCCAGGGTGTCGGTCGCACCGCCACAGATATGGATTTCCTCCTCCGTGCCGACGATCACGTCGAACAGCGGCACGAGGGATTTCAAATGCGCGGAGACGGAATCCGAGCGCACGAAACGGTCTTCGCCGCGCCCCTTGCCCGCCAAGCCCCACAGCACGGGCCGGTAATCGACGTCGAACACGGTTTTGGTGCCGGCCTTGCGCGCATAGGCGATCGCGGTCTTGACCGCGTCGGCCGTCGCGGGTGCGGAAAAATGCGTGCCGTTGGTCAGGAACACGCGCGACGAAGCGATGTAGTCGGCGTCGAAATCCTCGGCCGACACGGCCATATCCGCGCAATTCTCGCGATAGAAGATCAGCGGGAACGTCTCGCGATCCTTCACGCCCAGAATCACGAGGCCGGTCAAACGGTCCTTATCGGTGCGGACATGGCCCACATCGACGCCCGCATCGGCGAGCGTTTCGCGCACGAAGCGGCCCATATGCTCGTCGCCCACGCGCACAAGCATCGACGGCTTGTGACCGAGGCGCGCGAGGCCGTAAGCGGTATTCGCCGCCGAGCCGCCGAGATATTTGGCGAAGCTCGACATATCTTCGAGCCGCCCGCCGAATTGCGCGCCGTAGAAATCGACGGCCGCGCGGCCCATCGCGATCAGATCGAAGCGGCGCCCGGCCGGCGGGACGTTCTTCATCGCGACCATTCGGGGCGCCAGAACTTCGCGTCCTTGGCCATCGTCCAGCGATGTTCCTCGGTGAACTCCGGCACGCCGTATTTGTTGTTCGGCAAATGCCGGATGACCCAAGCGTAATACATGCCGTAGCCGGGTGCGGCCGCTTGGGCGTGGTCCTGGCCGTCGGCGATCTTCACCGTGTCGCCGTCGCGCACTTTCAGCACCGTCTCGCCGAGTTCGGCATGGCCGTAACCCTGCTTCTCGGTGAAGCGATAGTGATAGATCTCCGGCTGCGGATGGTGGTGCGGCGGGTAGGACGACCAGCGGCCGGGCAGCGTGACCACTTCGCCCAGCACCAACTCGGCATCCTGGGCCGAATTCGACGCATCGAAAATGGTGCGCACATTGCGCAGGCATTGATCGCCGACCTGGCCCTTGCCGCGATATTCGTCGGGGATGTCCGCCGGGCTGAAATAACGCGCGGTCAGCGCCTTGGCGTTGGCGCAGCGATAAAGCGTGAATTCCGCATCGGTCTTGGCGACCAGCGCCACGCGCTCGCCCTTGCCGACATGAAGGCAGGTGGGGCCCACGTCGAACAGCGAGGCGCGCGAGGCCGCCTCGGCGCGATTGGCGAAGCGGAATTCCGCCTCGCCCGCCATCAGCAGATAGGCGCTTTCGCACGCGGCGGTTTCTTCGAAAGTCTCGCCGGCCTTGAGCTTCAGCACCGCGAAATCGAGGCCGAACCCGTCATTGGTTTCCTTCGCGGCGACCGATGTGAGCCCGGTGGGAAACCCGCCTTTGGGCGCTTTCGAATGCGCAGTCATCAGTCGTAGCCTCCCATCACGTTCTGGTCGAAGTCGATCACCGAGCCGGTCATCATGTCGCTGGCGTCCGACAGCAGATAAAGCGCCAAGGTCGACACGTCGTCGACCGACAGGATGCGCCCGAACGGCTGGTTGGGCGACGCCTTGGTCAGCCAATCGGGCGGATTGCCGTCGCGCGCCTGGATCGCATGCTCGCCGGGCGTTTCCATCCAGCCGATATTCACGCCGTTGACGCGGATCTTGTCGAAGCGCACCGCGTTGGCGACGTTCTTGGTCAGCGTGGCGAGCGCGCCCTTCGACGACGAATAGGCGGTCAGGAAAGGCTGCCCGCCATGCGCCGAACGCGTGATGATGTTGACGATCGAGCCGCCCACTTTG
>JAIUNH010000212.1 GCA_020161965.1 Pseudomonadota bacterium | reverse complement strand
GATCACGTGCTGTATGGCGTCGACGGCGAGAAGCGCTTGTCGGATCTGTTCGGCGACGCGGACGATCTGATCCTGATCCACAATATGGGCAAGGGCTGCCCGTATTGCACGCTGTGGGCGGATGGGTTCAACGGCGTCTACGACCATCTCGCCAATCGCGCGCCCTTCGTCGTCACAAGTCCGGATGCGCCGGCGGAGCAAGCCGAGTTCGCCCAGTCGCGCGGCTGGCGCTTTCCGATGCTGAGCCACAAAGGCAGCGACTTCGCGCAAGCGCTGGGGTTCCGCGATCCGAAAGCGGGCTGGCTGCCGGGTGTCTCGACCTTGAAGCGCACGAAGCAGGGCATCTTCCGCGCGGCGGCCGAGGAATTCTCGCCCGGCGACGATTTCTGTTTCGTCTGGCCGATGTTCGATTTGCTGCCCGAAGGCGCCGCCGGCTGGCGCCCGCGCTATCGTTACGCGAGCTGAGAAGATGACCAACAAGCCCTATACCGGCGGCTGCGCCTGCGGCGCGCTGCGTTACGAAATCGCGGCAGAACCCTTGGCGGGCCTCCATTGCCAATGCATCGATTGCCGGCGCGAAAGCGGCACGGGCCATGGCTCGCACATGGCGTTCCCGCGCGCGGCGGCCACGATCACCGGTAAGGCCACGCGCTGGGACAACAAAGCCGATAGCAGCAACATCAAAACTAGTGCGTTCTGCCCGACATGCGGCTCGCCGGTCTATACGACCTTCGCGGCGATGCCCGAGATGATCGCCGTGCGTGCCGCAAGCCTGGACGAGCCCGAACGCTTCGTGCCGCAATTCGTCACGTATGCCGTTCGCGGCCTTGCGTGGGATCCGCTCGACCCCGCGCTCAAGCGTTTCGAGAAAATGCCGGGCTAGTCGATCCGCTTGCCCAGGCGGCCGGCGAGGTCGACGACGAACTGCCAGGCGACGCGGCCCGAACGCGCACCGCGCGTCACCGACCATTCGTTCGCTTGGCGACGCAATTCTTCGACCGGCACGCCGAAGCCGTAGCGCTGGGCGTAGCCTTCGATCATCGCGAAATACGTGTCCTGGTCGGCGTTATGGAAGCCGAGCCAAAGGCCGAAACGGTCGGAGAGGGAGACTTTCTCCTCGACCGCTTCGGCGGGATTGATCGCGGTCGAGCGCTCGTTCTCGATCATGTCGCGCGGCATTAGATGCCGGCGGTTCGACGTCGCATAGAACACGACATTGTCGGGGCGGCCTTCGATGCCGCCGTCGAGCACGGCTTTCAGCGACTTGTAAGCGGCGTCCTGGCCGTCGAACGAGAGATCGTCGCAGAAGATCACGATGCGACGATCCGTCTGGCGCACATGGCCCAGCAGCTTGGGCAGCGAGGGAATATCCTCGCGATGGATTTCGACGAGGGCGACGGCGCGTTTGCGCTCCGCGCAGATTTGGGCGTGGACGGCTTTGACCAGCGACGACTTGCCCGTACCCCGCGCCCCCCACAGCAGCACGTTATTGGCGGGCAGGCCGTCGGCGAAGCGCTTGGTGTTGTCGTAAAGCTGGTCGCGCTGGCGTTCCACACCCTTCAACAGCGAGATATCGACCCGATTGACCTTGGCGACGGCTTCGAGGCGAGCGCCGTCCGCATGCCAAACGAAGGCGTCGGCCCCGTCCATATCGGCCGAAATCCGGGCCGGCGGGGCGATGCGATCCAGCGCATCGGCGATGCGCGCGAGAAGCTGTTCGACCTTGCTTGTGTCCATGTGCGGCGATTCCGTCCCGAAGCAGGGGCCGAACGCTAGTCCCCGGGCGCCAAGTGGTCAATCCGAAAGGAAAATCCGGCCCGGAGGGGGTGTTGCTTTTCGGGGGGAGGTGGCTATAGTCGCGCCCCTTATCCCTTTCCCCGAGACGACGGAGTTTTCGATGTTCATTTCCCCCGCTTACGCGCAGGCCGCCGGGGGCGGCGGCGGCAGCGACTTCATCATCCAGCTTTTGCCGCTGGTTTTGATTTTCGTCGTTTTCTATTTCCTGATCATTCGCCCGCAGCAGAAGAAGGTGAAGGACCACAAGGCGATGGTCGAAGCGCTGAAGCGCGGCGATCGCGTGGTCACCACGGGCGGCCTGATCGGCACCGTGCAGCGCGTCGTGTCGGACCGCGAAGCGGTGCTGGAAATCGCCGACGGCGTGCGCGTGCGCATCATCCGTTCGATGATCGCGGAAATCACCGCGAAGACCGAGCCGGTCGCCGCCGACGACAAGGCCGATAAGGCCGAGAAGAAGGCGCCGTCGGGCCCGACCTATTGGGAAATTCTGGGCGTGCCGGAAGGTGCGGGCCAGGCCGAGGTCGACACCGCCGCCGAGAAGAAGGCCGGCGACGCCGCTGCCGCCGAGGCGATCGAGACGTTGAAGGATCCGGTCAAGCGCAAGCTCTACGCGCGCCTGGGTCACGACGAGTACGTTTCGGCCGTCAAGGGCTGAGGATTCCGACCCGCCGATGCTGTTCTTCTCGACCTGGAAGAAGTGGACGATCGTCGCCATTTGCGTGGCCGGCGTCCTTATGTCGTTGCCGAATTTCTTCGCCAAGCCCGGCTGGTGGCCGGGTTTCGTACCCTACACGGCGATGAATCTCGGCCTCGACCTGCGCGGCGGGTCGTATCTGCTGCTTGAAGTGGATATGCAGACGGTCGTGCGCGAGCGCCTCAACACGATCCAGGATCAGGTCCGCGCGCGCATGCGCCAGGCCAATATCCAGATCGCGGGCGTTTCGGCGCGCGAGAACACGGTCGTGTTCCAGGTGCGCGACGCGGGCCAAGCGCCCGAAGCCGCGCGCCTGTTGCGCGAGATCGTGGTGATGGTCGGCGGCGGGGCGTTGGGCGGCGGCACGCCCGACCTCGACATCCAGACCCAGCCCGACGGCACGATCACGCTGACGCTGACCGAAACCGCCTTGCGCGACAAGGCGACCCAGGCGATCCAGCAATCGATCGAAATCGTCCGCCGCCGCATCGACGAAACCGGCGTCAACGAACCGCAGATCGCGCGCCAGGGGGCGGCCCGCATTCTGGTGCAGTTGCCGGGCGTGGACGATCCCGACCGCGTGAAGCGCTTGCTGGGCACGACCGCGCGGATGACGTTCCATCTGCTCGATCCGAATTTCGATCCCTATTCGGGCCAGCGCCCGCCGCCGGGAACGCTTCTGCTGCGCGCCGACAAGGAAACGCTGCCCAACGGCCAGCCCGCGATGTACGCGGTGCGCCAGCGCGTGGAAGTAGAGGGGGCGAGCCTTACCCGCGCCTCGGCCGGCACCAATCCGCAATCCGGCGAGTGGATCGTCAATTTCGAATTCGACACGATCGGTGCACGCCGCTTCGGCGACGTGACGCGCCAGAATGTCGGCCGACCTTTCGCCATCGTGCTCGACGACAAGGTGATTTCGGCACCCGTGATCCGCGAGCCCATTCTGGGCGGGCGCGGTCAGATTTCGGGCCGCTTCACCGCCGCCGATGCGCAGGATTTGTCCGTGCTGTTGCGCGCGGGCGCGTTGCCGGCACCGCTGACGATCGTCGAAGAACGCACCGTCGGTCCCGATCTGGGTGCCGACGCGATCAAGGCCGGCATCGTGTCGATTTTGGTCGGCGGCGCGCTGGTCTTCGCGTTTATCGGCTGGAGCTACGGTCTGTTCGGCTGGCTCGCCTGCGTCGGTCTGGTCGTCAATTTGGCGCTGACCGTCGCGTGCTTGTCGTTGCTGCAAGCCACGCTGACTCTGCCCGGCATGGCGGGGCTGCTGCTGACGCTCGGCCTTTCGGTCGACGCGAACATCCTGATCAACGAGCGTATTCGCGAAGAAGTGAAGGCGGGCAAGACACCCTACGCGGCGATGGAGGCGGGCTACGCGCGCGCCTTCTCGACCATCGTGGACTCCAACCTGACCACGCTGCTCAAGATGCTGCTGCTGTTCGCCTTCGGCACGGGCGCGGTGCGCGGCTTCGCGGTCACGATCACGCTCGGCATCATCACGTCGTTCTTCTCGGCGACCGTCGTCGTGCGTTTGATGATGGTCACGTGGCTGCGCGCGCGTAAGCGCGAACGCCTGCCGGTCTGAGGGCGAGGGAACAACATGATCAAACTTTTCCCCATGCTGCGTCTGGTGCCGGACAAGACCGACATCAAGTTCATGAAGGGCCGCTTTATTGGCCTGATCGTGTCGGCGCTGCTGTCGGTCCTGTCGGTCGGGCTGTTCTTCTATCCCGGCATGAATTACGGCATCGACTTCAAGGGCGGCATCGTCATCGAAGTGCGCACGCCGCAAGACGCGGACTTCACCAAAATCCGCGCCGTGCTGTCTCAACAGAATGTCGGCCAAGCGGGCTTGCAGCAATTCGGCGGCAACAATGACGTGTTGATCCGCCTGGAACGCCAGCCGGGCGACGAAGCCGCCCAGCAGCGCGCGGTCGAGCGCGTGCGTGGTGCTTTGACCGAAGCCTTCCCCGGCCTTCAGGTGCGCCGCGTCGAAGCCGTGGGCGCTTCCGTCTCGCAGGAATTGTTCGTCAACGGCATGACCGCGATGGGGCTCAGTTTCGTCGCGATGCTGATCTATATTTGGTTCCGCTTCGAATGGCAGTTCGGTATCGGCGCGGTCGTCACGCTGCTGCTCGACACCACGAAGATGATCGGCTTCTACGTGATCACCGACTTCCAGTTCAATCTGGTCGCCATCGCCGCGATGCTGACGGTGATGGGCTATTCGATCAACGACAAGGTCGTCGTCTACGACCGCGTGCGCGAAAACCTGCGCAAATACAAATCCATGTCGCTGCGCGATTTGATCGACCTGTCGATCAACGAAACGCTGTCGCGCACGATCGGCACTTCGATCGCCTCGCTGCTCGCCACGCTGCCGCTCGCCTTGTTCGGCGGCGAAGCGCTGGAGGAATTCGCCTGGTCGATGGTGTTCGGCATCTTCCTCGCCACGTCGTCGTCGATCTTCATCGCAGCCCCGATCCTGCTGTTCCTGGGCGAGGACAAGCTGCGCCGCGGCCCGCCCCCCGGTAAGACCGAGGGCGAAGCGGCCGACAAGACCACAGCACCCGCCACGCCGTAACGATGGCGGCCCCGCTTCCCGAACCGGGTGCGGAGCGCAAGCTCGTCGACGGCTATGGCGGCGGCGGGATTTCCATTCGCGGCACCGTCTATCGCCGGCCGATTGTCGTGCTGGGCGACCGCGTGCTCGATTGGGATTTCGCGGATATCGCCGCACTGACCCTCGGCGATTTCAAAGCTTTGCTCGATCTCGACGATCGGCCGAGCATCCTGCTGCTCGGCATGGGCAAGCGCGCGTTGTTCGTGCGGCCGGATGTGCGCCAGGCGCTGCGCGATGCGGGGATCGTCGCCGATCTGATGGATACCGGGGCGGCGTGCCGGACCTACAACCTGCTGCTGGCCGAAGAACGGCGCGTCGCCGCCTGTCTCGTTCCGGTCTAACTTTTACGCAGAGAATGGGCGCACAAAAAAACGGGGCCCCGAAGGGCCCCGTTCCGTTTCGAGCGACCGATCTTGCGATCAGTTGCTGGCGATGTTCTGCGCGGCCACCATGAAATAGAGCATGGGGATCGACAGCATCGTGTTGACGCGCGAGGTGATCATCGCCGTGCGCGCCGCCTTCTTCTTCGTGTCGGCGTCGGCTTCGACCATGCCCAGCGCGATCTGCTGGTTCGGCCAAATGATCATCCACACGTTATAGGCCATCAGCAGGCCCAGCCACATGCCGATGCCGATCAGGCGCGACGGGCCCGCCTGCAGCGTCAAAGCCTGGACGATGTACATGTTCATCGACGCGAGCAGCAGGCCGGTGACGACCGTGGCCAACGCGGCCCAGCGAAACCAGTACAAAGCCGCCGGGGCGATGACCTTGGAGACGGCCGGCTTCTGGTCGTCGGGGATCTTCGGCATCGACGGGATCTGCACGAAGTTGAAGTACCAGAGCAGACCGATCCACATCACGCCGCACAACACGTGCAGCCAGCGCACGAAGAACGCGAACCATTGATGCTGGAAGTAGACCGAGCCGGTCAGCAGCGCCAGCACAACCGCGATGCCGATGCCGTAGATGATTGCCCGTTCGAGCTTATCCAGCCCGAGCTTGGCCAGAAGGTCGACCATTTTTAAGACTCCGTTACGTTGGGCGAGCACCGTCATGCGGCGCCTCGCGGGGGATTGTCGCGGGCCGAGCGTGTCCTTGCAGGATGGCGCGCGAAACGGCTCGGCCCGACCGAATCGCGGACTCCATTGTCGGCGGCAGATCGGTTTGGGTCCAGTCCCCCGCCAAAAACAGATTTTGGGTCGCGGTAAGGGGGCCGGGGCGCAGCGCCTCCGTGCGCGGCGTCAGGCGCAACGTGGCGCGCCGTTCCTTGACCGTGCGGTATGGCGGCACGGGAAAGGGCGGCTTTCCCAACGCCTTGGCGATCTCGCGCCAGATCATCGCCGCGACCGCTTCGTTGGGGCGTTCGACCAGCGCGTCGGCCGCGCTGACCGTGACCGACACCACGTCGCCGCGCGCGATCAGCCATTGCGCCGTGCCGCCGACAAGGCCCAGCAGCCGCGCGCCGCCGGGCAAAGCGACGGCTTCGTCCAAGCGGAAATGGACGTTGACGATGGGCGACATATCTTGCGGCAGCTTCAAATCCGGCAGCAATCGCATGATGGCATACGGGGGTAGCGCCAGCACCACGCACGCATCGCCGACCGAAACGTCGCCATCGGCGAAACGCAAACCCGTGACGCGGCCCGCCTGCACCGACAGCGCTTCGAGCGGCACGCCGAAGCGGCGCGTGACGCCCATGCGCGCCAGCGCCATCACGGCGGGATCGATCAACGCGGGCGTCAAACCGTTGCGCGGCAGATAGGGGCGGCACGCAACCTCGCCCTTGCCGAAGCTTTCGGCGAGCACACGGGCGAGGGGCTTGGCCGCTGCTTCGCGCGGGTTGGTGTTGAGGGCGGCCACACATAGCGGCTCCCACAA
>JAIUNH010000211.1 GCA_020161965.1 Pseudomonadota bacterium | reverse complement strand
GCGCTCGCCGCGCGCGATGGAACCGACCTTGAACTGGCCCGCGTTCCAGCCCACGGCGAAGGATGCGATGCTGATATCCTCGGTCTCGCCCGAGCGGGCGGAAACGATCGCCGCGATGCCGCCTGCAAGTGCCGCATCCAGCGCCGCCTTGGTGCCGGTAACGGTGCCGATTTGGTTGGGCTTGATGAGCGCGCAATTGACGTGGCGTTCGCGCGCGGCCCGCACCACGCGACCCGCATCGGTCACCAGAAGATCGTCGCCGACGACCTGTACGCGGTCGCCCGCCGCCGCCGTGAAGCGCTTGAAGCCTTCGATATCGTCTTCGGCCAGCGGATCTTCGATCGACAAAATGGGATAGCGGTCGAGCCAGCCGAGCAGCATCTCGCTCAGCCCGTCGCTGTCGAGTTCGCGGTTTTCGAGGCCGAGCTTGTAGCGCCCGCCACGCCCGAAATCCGACGCGGCGATATCGAGCGCAATATGCACCTCGTCGCCGGGGGTGTAGCCCGCCGCTTCGATCGCGCGCACGAGCATTTCCAGCGCTTCGTCGTTGGTCGCGAAGACCGGCCAAAATCCGCCTTCGTCGGCCACGCCCTGCAGGCGGCCCGCATCTTTCAACAGCTTACGCGCGGCGTGATAGACATCCGCCGTACGATCCAGTGCTTCGGCGAAACTCCGCGCGGAGGGGCATACGACCAGGAAATCCTGGATATCGACGCGCCGTCCCGCATGCGCGCCGCCGCCGAAAATTTGGATCTCCGGCACCGGAATGCGGACGGGCCCGCCGGAAGCGAGATACTCGTCGAGCGGAAGCCGCGCCGAAGCCGCCACCGCATGCAGCACGGCCATCGACACCGCGATCGCCGCATTGCCGCCCAGATTGGCGAAGCGCGTGGTGCCGTCGCAAGCCCGGATCGCGCCGTCGATCGCGGCTTGGTCCCCCGCCTCCATCCCGCGCAAAGCACCCGCCAGCGGGCCGGACACGGCGGCAACCGCACGCGTCACGTCCATCCCACCTTGCGACGCACCGCCGTCGCGCAGATCGACCGCCTCGCCCGAGCCCATCGACGCACCCGCCGGCGCGATCGCGCGGCCCAGCGCACCGTCGGCCAGCATCACCTCCGCCTCGACCGTCGGCCGCGCGCGCGAATCCCACACTCGGCGGCCTTTGACGGAAACGATCTTCGCCATCGCGCTAATTCCTTCCTAAACCGCTGCGCCACTGATCGCGCAGCGCCGTCAGACTCGCCGGGGCGGCTTCGATCATCGGGATCGCGATCGACCGCACGCGGTCCTTATCGGCAATCGCGACGATGTATTCGACCGGCGATTTTCCGTCGATACGCGCCAACAACAAGCCCGGCAGCAATCTTGCGACGCGCGCCTCAAGCCCGCGCGCCAGGCGCGGCCCGACCGAGCCGAAATAAGTCATGTAAAGCGCGTCGAAGGCGCGCAAGTAACTCGGGGCCGCCGCCGGATTCCAAATGCATTTGAGCAGCAGATGGTTGAGGCAGAAGGCGAGATCGAACGCAGGATCGCCATACCAGGCGCATTCGGCGTCGAGGAAGATCGGCCCGTCGGGCCCCACCAGAATATTCTTGGGGCTGACATCGCCATGCACCAGCGCCACATGCCGGGCCAGCGTATCGCGCGACAAGGCGAACAGCTTGGGGGCGAGATCCGGATATTTCGGCACCATCGCTTCGAGATAAGGCTCGAGCCGCAGCGCATGGAAATTCGAATCATGCGCGAAGCGCGCGGCGATCGCTTCGTCATAGGCCGTCGCGGCATGAATGGCGCCCAAACGCGCGCCGACCTTCGCCGCGAAACCCTCATCGACGCGGCCATCGCGCAACTCGGCTTTCCACACCGGATGTTTGTCCGGCGCCAGGAAATCCATTGCGAACAAGCCGGCCTCGGGATCGTGAAACAAGATGCGCGGCACGCAGCCCGGCACGATATCGGCCGCCGTGCGCAGCCAATCGGCTTCCGCCGCGTTGCGACTGACGGGCGCACGCCAATCGGCGGCGACGCGCAATTTGGCAAGGGCGCGTTTCACCGCGAAGCGCGTTTCGCCCGCTTCGACGCACCAGATGTCGGAGGCGACACCGCCGGTCAGCGCGCGGAATTCGGCCGGCACGCCCGCCGGGATCACCCCTGCTTCGCGCAACCGCGCTTCGATGGTGGCGGTGTCGGTCATGGCGCCGCCACCCGATGAAGAAGCGGCGCGCCGGACGCCAAGCGGCGACAATTCTCCGCCACCACAGCAAGGCTGCGCCGCCACGTGCCCGGCGTCATCCACGCGATATGCGGCGTGGCGACGACGTTGGGCAGCTTCAACAATGCATTGCCGTGCGGCAGCGGTTCTTGCGCGAACACATCCAAACCCGCCGCGCCCAAATGACCGGTCGACAACGCCGCGATCAACGCGGCTTCGTCGATCAGGGCGCCGCGTGCCGTGTTGACCAGCACGGCGCCCTTCTTCATCCGCGCGATGCGCGGCGCGTTCAACAATCCGCGCGTCTCGGCGGTCGCGGGCACATGCAGCGAAACGATATCGGCTTGGGTGAGCAGCACGTCGAGCGGCAGCGACTTGGCCCCGTCGTCGGGCGTATTGCGCGCATAAACGACGACGCGGGCCCCCAGCGCTTCCAGCACCGGACGCAAACGTCTGGCGACGGCGCCATAGCCGATCAAGCCCACGCAGGCGCCGTCGAGTTCGCCCGCCATGTCGAGATGCACGGCATCCGGCGTCCAGTTTCCGGCGCGGAGCCCCGCATCCAGCGCCGTCACGCGACGCAAAGCGGCGAACATCAACGCCAAGGTCAATTCGGCAACGGCGACCGTATTCGTACCCGGCATGTTGCACACGGCCACGCCACGCTTGGCGGCATGAACGCGGTCGATCGTATCGACGCCGATGCCGATTTTCTGGACGAGGCGCAGCTTGGGTGCAGCATCGAGAACCGAAGCCGTCACGGGCGCCAACACATGCAGCAGCACATCCGCGTCGGCGAGCTCGCGCGCGAGACCCGCAGCGTCGTTCTCCGCCAGGACGGTGACGCGCGCGATCGCGGGATCGAGACCTTCGAGAAGACGCTTCGTGCCCGGCGACGCGTCGTAGGGCAGCACGGCTTTCATCGTTTCGGGAACCCGGCGACCCAGGCTTCGATCTGCGTATCGTTCATTGCGCCATCATAGACGACGGCGCGGTAGCGTGTGCGCAAGGGTTTGTCCTTGGTCACCACGCGCCGCGCTTGCCGGAATGTGCCCACGCTGACCGCACCCCAATCGGCAACGAACCACGACGCGTCAGCCTCGTCGGCGGGGTTGGGGATCACGGCGATGCCGGCTTGCTTGCCGCCGCCGACCGGGCCTTCGAACGCGACCCAGCGCGCACCCAGCACGCCGATCGTTTCGCCGCCGACGCGGCCTTTGTCGTCGCACACCTTGCCACCCAGCGCCACGACCATGGAATCCGCCACGCGCGCGTTGAAATAGGCATGGCGCGTCGGGCCCAAGGCGAGATCCCAACTCGCCGCCGCGAGTTCGGACTCGACATCCAGCACCCAGGCGTCGGGCGCTTTGGATACGGTGATACGTCGCGTCTCACGCGCGATCGTGCGGCCTTGGACAGCCCCCCACTCCACCGGCCCGCGCCATTCGACGGGAAGCTCGATGGTGCAGCCGGTCGCATCGGCATGCGTAAGTTTGGGGTTGCCCGCGATCAACGTGCCGGGCGCACGACCCTGGAACGTTTCGTCGACGTAGAAATTATAGGTGTATTCCTCGTGCTTGCCCGGCGCCGTGGGCACCAACGCATGCACATGGTCCGACGCGATCCAGATCGAATTGTGATGCGGATGGTCGGCCGGACTTTCGGACGTTGCGAGATACCCGGCCGGCGTGAACATCGGATAGACGTAAGGGCGCATCCGGCCTTGCGTCAGCCCCAGCACCGGCTTGCCGTCGTGACGCAGATAGAAACGTTCGGTGCGCGCGATGGCCCCGGGAGGCAGGGCCAACGCGTCGCTTTCGAGAGTGAAACCGCCCGACATCGCTTACACGCCGACCAGCGCCACTAGGCCAAGGCTGAGCCACGGCACGAAGGTGATGATCGTCAGCCAGATCAGCAGGCCGATCATGAAGGGCCAGCACGCGCGATAGGCGAGATGGATCGGCGTGTTGGTCACCTGTGCGGCCGTGAAGACCAGCACGGCGAGCGGCGGCGTCAACGCGCCGATGCACAGATTGGCGACCATGATGACGCCGAAATGGATCAGATCGATGTTGGCCGCCTTCAGCACCGGCACCAGCAGCGGGATCAGGATCACCATCGAGGCGATCATTTCCATCGCCAGACCGACGAACAGCAGGAACAGATTGATGACGAGCAGCAGCAGCCACCAGCTGCCGGCCAAGCCACCGAGCAGCATCGTCATCTTCTGCGGCACCTGTTCGATGATCAGCGCGTAGGCGAACGGCGCCGACGCCGCGATCACCGCCATGATCGTCGTTGTCTCGATCAGGGATTCGCGGATCGCGTGGACGATCGTGATGCCCTTGGCGGCGCGATAGATATACATGCCGCAGAAGATCGAATAGGCCGCCGCGATGGCGCCCGCTTCGGTCGTCGAGAACACGCCATAGCGAATGCCGCCGACGATGATGACCGGCAGCACGAGGGCCGGCAGCGCGTTTTTGAACGCCTTGCCGCGCACGCCCGGAGCCGGACGCGGGCCGCTATCGCCGATGCCGCGCCGGCGGCATTCGAAATAGACGACCAGCGACAGCGTCAGTGCCATCAGCAGGCCCGGCACGATCGTCGCGGTGAACAACGCGCCCACCGATACGGTCGCCATCGCGCCATAGATAATGAGGCCGAGGCTGGGCGGGATCATATTGGCGAGGATCGAGCCCGAGCTCGTCAGCGCCACGCCGAAGGGCTTGGGATAGCCGCGCCGTTCCATCGCGGGCACCAGCGTTTTGGCCAAGGCCGCCGCGTCGGCGGTCGACGAACCCGAGACGCCGCCCATTAGCGTGTTGGTCAACACGTTGACCTGGGCAAGACCGCCGCGGAAATGGCCGACCAACGAGTCCGCGAGCGCCACCAAGCGTTCGGTGATGCCGCTCGCGTTCATCATGCCGCCCGCGAGCATGAAGAACGGGATGGACAGCAGCAGATAATCCATCGAGTTCGTCAGGCTTTGCGGCACCGGCAACAGCGCCAACGAGCCTTGCGGCATGAAGGCGACGAACGTCCCGAAAATGAGCGAATCAAAGATCGGCACGCCGATCAGCATGAAGCCGATCGCCACGACCACCAGCGGCAACACCACGCCGAACGAGCCGACGAAAGTATGGCCGATCGCGGATTCGAGCAGGAAGTAAAGGATCGCCCCGGCGATCGCGGTCGTAAGGCCCGACATCCAAGAACGAAAACCCGCGACCGGTTCCAGCGCCAGGAAGAATACGGTCGCCGCAGCACCCGCGGGCAC
This sequence comes from Pseudomonadota bacterium, assembly GCA_020161965.1. GTDB lineage: Bacteria > Pseudomonadota > Alphaproteobacteria > CACIAM-22H2 > CACIAM-22H2 > Tagaea. The sequence goes on along the minus strand of JAIUNH010000211.1, from coordinate 1,501 downwards.
GGCGAGATAGAGATATTTGTAGGACCATTGCAGCGCCGGCGAGACGTAGCTCGCGTTGGCGACCAGATCGGCGCCGCAGAAGAACAGGAACACGGCGCTGCACGCCGAAATCATGCGCGCGAAGGCCGCGTGGATGCGCTGGCCGTCGGGCGACAACGCGCGCGGCACCATCTCGATCGCGATGTGCTTGGCGCGACGTGCCAGCAGGCCCAACGACAGCAGCACGAACCAGGCGAAGGCAAAACGTCCGAATTCCTCGGGCCAGCTCAGCGACGAATTGAGCACGTAGCGGAAGAAGACCTGCAGCAACGCCACCAAAACGGTAACGCTGAGGACCACGGCGCAAATCGTTTCAAGAACGCGATCGGCGGCGAGGCTGATACGCGCGGGCGCGCCACCGGCGGGTGTGGCGAGGGCTTCGGACGAAGAAGACATGGGAACCGTGCTTCCGAGTGCGGATAAAGGGCCGCGTAAAAGAACGGGCGGCGGAATCGCTTCCGCCGCCCGGCGTTTCAGTCTGACTTCAAGCGACGAGGCCGCGGATCTTGTCGATCATCGCCTTGGTCGCCGGGCTCTTGGCGCCGAATTCGGCGAAGAGCGGCTCGGTCGCCGCGCGCCAGGCGGCCGTGTCGCCGGCCGTGCGCACGGTGATGCCCGCCGCCTTCAGTTCCTCAAGCGTCGCGGCCGTGTTGGCGCGGTTGACGCGGCGCTGCTCGGCGAAGGCAACCTTCGCCGTATCGCGCACGATCGCCTGGATTTCGGCCGACTGCGCGTCCATCCAACGCGCGTTGATGCGCGTCGCCTTGGGCAGGAACCAGTGGTTCGTCAGGGTCATGTTCTTCGCCTGCTCGCCCCACTTGAAGCCCTTGATCGAGAACACGTCGGCTTCCAGCGCGTCGATCAGACCGGTCGACAGCGCGTTGTACTGCTCGGCATAGGCGAGCGGCGTGGGGTTCGCACCCAGCAGCTTCCAGAAATCGACCCACACTTTCAGTTCGGGCACGCGGATTTTGAGGCCGCGCAGATCGGCCATCGTGGCGACCGGGCGCTTGGACAGCACGTGACGGAAGCCGACTTCGCCGTAGTCGACGAACTCGACGCCGGTCTTGGCGCGCGCGATGGCGGAAACTTCCTTGCCGATATCGCCCTGCAGGACGCGATCGACATGCGCTTCGTCGCGATAGATGAAGCCCGGCGCGCCGCCGGTCGCGGCGATCTCGGGCGCCACCACTTCCTCGGTGTCCTGGCCGCCGGTGGTGACCTGGATGGTGCCGATGCGGTTCTGCTCGATGTTCTGGGTGTAGCTGCCGAGCTGGCTCGCGGGGAAGTGCTGCGCGTCGATGCGGCCGCCCGACTTCTCGTTGAGCACCTTGGCCCAGGCCTCGAAGGCCTTGGTCAGCGGCGAGCCGATGGCCTCGGAATGGCCGATGCGGCAGACGAACTTCTGCTGCGCGCGGAGCACGCCCGGCACGGCGACGAGACCAGCCACGAGGCCGGCGGC
>JAIUNH010000210.1 GCA_020161965.1 Pseudomonadota bacterium | reverse complement strand
CAGCTTGTCGCCGCAAGCATCAATTCCACCGGCAGCGTCGCGGCACCGGCACCCAATCCGCCGAAGCCCATCAGCAAGCCGTTGGCCAGAGGCAAACGCTCGATCGGCCAATAAAGCGTGTTGGCCTTCATCGCGGCGATCAGACACGAAGCGACGCCGAAGCCGATGAGCGCGCGGCCCAAGGCGAGTTCGGGCACACCGCCGGCCAGTGCGAACATAACCGCACCGGCCGTCGCGAACAGCAGCAGCGTGAATTCCACGCGGCGCGGACCCCAACGGTCGAGCGCTACGCCCATCGGCAATTGCGCGGCGGCGAAGGCGGCGAAATAGGCGCTGGTGACCGCCCCCAAGGCGGCGGGATCGAGCCCGAGCTCGCGCGTCATGTCCGGCGCAATCGCGCCGTTCACCACCCGGAACGCATAGGACAGGAAATACCCGGCCGCGAAGGGTAGGTAGCAGCGCGCCACGCGAAGCGCGAAACTGTCTGGCACGCTCATGTCAGGCCGCGGGCACGCTAGGCCGCGGTCTCGAACAGCGCGCGGCCCTTCTCGGTGATCTTGCAGACGAGCCAATCGGGCTTCAGCGGGTTCGAATACCAAGGTTCGCACCAGCCTTTGTCGAGGCAGGATTTGACCGTGCGGGAATCGATTTTCTGCCCGTCCTGCATGAACAGCGGCAGCTTGCCGCCGGCTTGGTCGAGCGCGCGCGCGAGCCAGGCGCGTTGCAGCGCCGTGGGTTCGCCGGGGGCGGGCGGCAAGCCTTTGGGTTTGACGGTCGCGCGCTGCGGAGGCGGCGGCTCGTCGAAACCCGACACGCGGCGCACCGGAAACGGAATAGGTTGTGCGGACATTGATGCTGAGGACTTGTTTCTTTTTGTAACGGCGGGATACTGGAAACCGCAGTTTATCCCGAGCGTGCGCCAAGCACCAAGAGCAGCACATTCTTCGAGACATTTCAGACTGTTGTATGCTCCGGGCGATCGCCGTGCGGGATACGGCTCCGCGGTCGACGATAAGGCGCTTCAGGAACCTTAAGCGAGCGTTCAGACGACAGGCGCAATCTCCCGTCGAATCGCGCAAGGGGCGCGATCAAGCACAAAGGAAGTTTCACATGGCCGCGAAGAAATTGAATGGCCGCCGGAAGAGCGCTGATCGCGTCGCCGCCCGCCGCTCGACCCCCGTCGACGTGCAGGTTGGCCGCAACGTCCGCAAGCGCCGTATCGAGCTCGGCCTGTCGCAGACCGAACTCGCGCAAGCTTGCGGCATCACGTTCCAGCAGATCCAGAAATACGAGAACGGCGCCAACCGCGTGTCCGCGTCGCGTCTGTGGCAATTCGCGGCGGTCCTCGGCCTGCCGGTGGGCGAATTCTTCGAAGGCCTGGGCAAGCCCAAGGTCGCGGCGGCCGCCCCGATCCCCGACGCCGCCGAGCGCAAACTCGACGACGAAACCGCGAAACTCGCGCGCCGTTTGGCCGCGATCCGCGACGTTCGTCTGCGTCAGCGGATCAAGACGATGCTTTCCGCGATGGCCGATGGGCAGCATTAGATACATCCCGCGCGTCGCCAAGGCGACGAGGGCGAAGCGGCGGCTCGACGATATCGTCGAGCCGCGTTTCGTTCGCATCGGCGCAAGGCGCACCGCGTTGCGGCTCGAGCCCGTCTTCTGGGCGGCGCTCGAGGAGATTGCGGACGAGCGCGGCCAAGCGATCGACGAATTGTTGCGGGACATTGTGCCGCCGCCGCCGCCGCGCAATCTGACGTCACGCGTGCGCGTCGCGATTTTGGCGCAATACTGGTCCGCCAACGACAATCCGCGCCTTGCTTAGACCTGACGGCGCGCGCAAAATACGCGCCGTCATGTCGCCCCAACCCATTCCCGGTTCGCCCGCCCTCGCACGCGGCTTCTCCAATGTCGGCCATGCGTATTCGCATCTGCTGACGATGCTCTATCCCACCGTCGTGCTGGCGCTGGAGCGTAGTTGGGGTTTGACCTACGGCGAATTGATCGTGCTGATGCTGGCGGGGCAGGTCCTGTTCGGCGCCGCGGCGTTGCCCGCGGGCTGGCTCGGCGATCGTTGGTCGGCCGTCGGCATGATGACGATCTTCTTTATCGGCACGGGTGCCGCAACGATCGCGACAGGTTTGGCGCGTTCGCCGGTCGAGGTCGCGTTCGGGCTCGCGGCGATCGGGTTGTTCGCGTCGATCTACCATCCCGTCGGCATGGCGTGGCTGATCCGCATGGCCGAAAATCGCGGCCAGGCGCTCGGGGCCAACGGGATTTACGGTTCGGTCGGCATCGCGCTGGCACCTTTGGTCGCCGCCGCCCTTACGGATGCGATTTCCTGGCGCGCCGCGTTTATCGTGCCGGGCATCACCGCCGTGTTGTTCGGCCTTGGCCTGTGGGTCGCGTGGCGCCTGGGCAAGGTCGCCGATGTCGAAGTCGACGCGAAGCCCGTGCCCGAGCCCAGCAAGGGCGATGCGGTGCGCGCGTTCTTCATTCTGTCGGTCACGATGACTTGCGTGGGCTTCGTCGGCTCCACGCTCAGCGTCATCCTGCCCAAGCTGTTCGAACAGCGTTTGACAGGCTTGGGCGATGGCGTGCTGGGGACGGGTGCCATGGTGGCGCTGGTCTATCTTTTCGCCTCGACCGGGCAGTTGATCGGCGGGCGTTTGGCCGACCGCTTCGCGATGAAGCGCGTCTATATCTCGTGCTACTTGATCGTCACGCCGTGCTTGTTGCTCGCGGCTTATACCGAATCCTGGATGTTGCTCGCCGTTGCCCTTGCGACGGTCTATCTCAACACCGCATCGCTGCCGTCGGAAAACGCGATGCTGGCGCATTTCACGCCCGCCGGCTGGCGCGCGACCGCTTACGGCGCCAAATTCGTGCTGGCGCTGGGCGTGGCGGCTCTCGCCGTGCCGGTGGCGGGCTGGGTGCAGGACACCTACGGCGATTTCTTCTGGCTGTTCGTGTTCATGGCGGCGGCGGGTGCGCTGGTCTTGCTGTTCGGGTTGTTGCTGCCCGACGACAAGAAGCCCGCGCGCGTCGAACCCAAACTCGCCGCGCAACCGGCGGAATAATCAGCGCAAGGGCTTCTTTGCGCGCAGCACGATCGCGATCTGGCCGCACACGTTGTTGAAGTGGCGCATCGCGTCGTCGATCGCCGCGCGGTCGACCTCGCCGGCGGCGAGGCGCTTGTGCCATTCCGGCGTCAGCTGGAAATCGACCTTCTCGATCGCGAAATCGACGTCGAGCTGAAGGCCGAGCGGCGTGTTCGCCGCCCCGGTCTTCGCCCATTCGCGATTGAGCGCGCGGTCGAACAACGCCAAGCCGTCGGGCGTGATCGCGCGGACATGCGTGGGATCGTTGAGGAAAGCGTCGGAGCGCGGATGCGGCACGACGATCTCGATCCGCGCCTCAGGGGCGCAGACGCGCCAGAGTTCGCGGATCATGCCGAGATAGCCATCGGTCGTGGCGCCCAGATGCTCGAGCGCGTGGATCAGCGCGACATCGGTGACGGATGAATCCGCCCACGGCCAAGGCGAACGCTCCAGATCGACCACCTGATCGGGCGCACAGCCGGCGAATTTATCGACATTCACCCAGCCCGCGCGTTTGGCGTTGCCGCAGCCGAGATTGAGTTTCATGTCGCGGCCAAAGCGGTGTCGAGATCGCGGATCAGATCGTCCACATTCTCGATGCCGATCGATAGGCGGATCACGTCGGGGCCCGCCCCCGACTTCACGCGCTGTTCTTCGGTCAATTGGCGATGGGTGGTGGAGGCGGGATGAATGATGAGCGAGCGCGTGTCGCCGATATTGGCGAGATGGCTGAACAGCTCGACCGTTTCGACCACTTTCATACCCGCGTCGTACCCGCCCTTGACGCCGAAGGTGAAGACCGAGCCGGGGCCCTTGGGCAGATATTTTTTGGCGAGCGCGTGATAGGGGCTCGACTTCAAACCGGCATACGAAACCCACGCGACCTTCGGATGGCCGGCGAGGAATTCCGCCACCGCCTGCGCATTGGTCACATGCGCCGCCATGCGCAGATGCAGCGTTTCGATGCCGGAGATGGTGAGATACGCGTTGAGCGGCGCCATCGTCGGGCCCAAATCGCGCAAGCCTACGGCGCGCGTTTTCATCGTGTAGCCGAAATCGCCGAAGGTCTCGGCGAATTTCAAACCGTGATAGGCGGGATCGGCCTCGGTCATCGATGGGAATTTGCCCGACGCGAACCAATCGAACTTGCCGCTTTCGACGACCGCCCCGCCCATCGCGTTGCCGTGTCCCGACAGGAATTTGGTCGTCGAATGCAGGATGATATCGGCCCCCCAATCGAAGGGCCTGCACAGGAAGGGCGTGGCCAGCGTGTTGTCGACCATCAACGGGATCTTCGCCTTGCGTGCGACATCCGCGACAGCTTCCAGATCGACGATCACGCCGCCGGGATTGGCGAGCAGCTCGCAGAAGATCGCTTTGGTATTCGGGCCGATCGCCGCTTCGAAATTCTTCGGATCCGATGGATCGACGAAATCCACGCCCCAGCCGAATTTCTTGAATGCGTGCGTGAACTGCGTGACCGAGCCGCCATAGAGATTGCGGCTGGCGACGAAGCGGTCGCCGGGCTCCATCAACGAGAAGAAGGCGAGCAATTGCGCCGCGTGGCCCGAGCTCGTGCACACCGTACCGCGCCCGCCTTCGAGACTGGCGATGCGTTCCTCCAGCACCGCGACGGTCGGGTTCGTCAGGCGCGAATAGATATAGCCGAAGGTCTGCAAATTGAAGAGCGAGGCCGCGTGGTCCGCATCTTCGAACACATAGGCCGTCGTCTGATGGATCGGCGTCGACCGTGCCCCCGTCGTCGGGTCGGGTGTGGCACCGGCATGCACGGCACGCGTGGCGAAACCGAATTTTTCGCGTGGAGCGCCGGGGCGTTGGTCGGGCATGTTGGTTCCTCCCAGGAGTCGGCGGCATGTTGCATCGCGGGCCCGGGGAAGGGAAGTTTCTCTTGATGCGCGAATGGCGTCTCGTGATCTGGCTTTCGTTGGCCCAGATGATTTCCTGGGGAACGCTGTTCTACGGCTTCGCGGTGATCGTGGGCCCGATGGAGCGCGAGCTGGGCTGGTCGAAAACCGAGATCTACGCCGCCGCGTCGCTCGGATTGATGGTTTCGGGGCTCGTCGCGTTGCCCGTGGGTGCTTGGATGGACCGGCATGGCGGCTTGCTGTCGATGACCGGCGGCTCGGTCCTCGGCGGCTTGCTGATGATCGCCTGGGCGTTCGTTGAGACGCCCGCGCAATTCTACGCGATCTGGATCGCGATGGGCGCCGTGCTCGCTTGCGTGCTTTATTCGCCGGGCTTCGCGGTCGTTGCCGCGAATGTGCGCGACTGGAAGCGCGGCATTTTGATCATGACGTTCCTGGGCGGGCTCGCCAGCACGGCGTTCATCCCGCTCGGCCACTATATCAACGATCATTTCGGCTGGCGCACGACGGCGATAATCTGGGGGGCGGTCAACCTCACCGTCTGCGTCGCGATCCATCTTTATTGGTTACGGGGTACACGCGCGAAGGGCGAAGCGGCGGCGCAAGCGGATGCGAACGCGTCGGAATCGGCGCTCAAACTCGCGATGCAGCGGCCGGCCTTCTGGGGGCTCGGCTTCGTCTATTTCGTCTATAATTTCTCGGTCAATTCGATCACGTTCCATCTGATCGGCTTGCTGGGCGAACGCGACGTCGATCCCGACACGATCATGCTCGTCTGGGCGGCGATCGGGCCGATGCAGGTCGCGGGCCGGATGAGCCTGTTCGTTTTCGGATCGCAGATCAACGCACGGCTCGTCGCGCGGGTGGCGATGGCGGGCTTGCTGATCGGCATGGCGATGCTGGCGTCGGGTGCGGCGACACTCGCCCCGCTGCTGATGTTCGCCTTCTTCCACGGTGCCGGGAACGGCTTGATGACGATCGTCAAAGGCACGATCGCGCCCGACATATTCGGGCCGCGCGCCTATGCGACTGTCAACGGTGCGTTGACCGTGCCGCATCAATTCGCCGCCGCCGCCGCACCCGTCGCCGCCGCCGCCTTGTGGGGCGTGTTCGGTTATGACGGCGTGCTGCTGATCCTGCTGGGGCTGCTGTCGGCGGGGTTCCTTGCGATGCTCGCCGTCACCTCGGTGCGGCGCGCTTCATGAAGGAAATGCGTTTCGTCGTTTGGTTTTCGATCGCCCAGCTCATCGTGGGCGGCGCGCTCTATTACAGTTTCGCGGTCATCGCAGGCCCGATGGAGCGCGATCTCGGTTGGACAAAACCCGAAATCTACGGGGCGTTGTCGCTGGGGTTGGTCGTTTCGGGACTATCGGCGTTGCCCGTGGGCGCGTGGATGGATCGGCATGGCGGATTCTGGCCCATGACGCTGGGGGCGATCGCCGGCGGCCTGCTGATGGTGATTTGGGCATTCGTCGAAACGCTGCCCCAGTTCTACGCGCTGTGGGTTGCGATGGGCATGGCGTTCGCGTGCTCGCTCTACGATCCGGCATTCGCGGTCGTCGCGGCGAATGTGCGCGATTGGCGGCGCGGCATTCTGACGATGACGCTGATCGGCGGCTTCTCGATCACGATCTTCGTGCCGTTGATGCACTATCTCAACGAAACCTATGGCTGGCGAAACGCGTTGATCGCCACGGGATTGCTCACCGCAATCTCGTGCGGCTCGATCAATTTCTATTGGCTGCGGGGGGCGCGCGCCAAAGGTGTCGCGGCCGAAGCGGCGGATGCGGCGCAATCCGGTTCGGCTTTGGCGGCCGCACTTCGCCGGCCGGCGTTCTGGGGATTGGGCTTCGTCTATATCGCCTATAATTTCGCGATCGGCGTGGTGACGTTCCATTTGATCGGTTTGCTGGGCGAGCGCGGCGTCGATCCCGACATGATCGTGCTGGTCTGGGCGACGATCGGGCCGATGCAGGTCGTCGGGCGCCTGACGCTGATGGTGCTGGGGACGCGTG
>JAIUNH010000209.1 GCA_020161965.1 Pseudomonadota bacterium | reverse complement strand
GGGTCTGACCGAAGCGGCGCGCAGCGCTCTCGATGGACCGGGCATGAGCCTCGTGCTCAACGGGCGTTTCAAGGGCGGCTATATCACCCGCCGCCACGGCCGCCCGGCCGAAGGCTTCCATGCGCTGCAACTCGAGAAAGCGCAGATCGCCTATATGGACGAGGATCCGCCCTATCGCTGGGACGCTTCGCGCGGTGCCGCAATGATCGAGCGCGTCGGCCGCACGCTGAAGGCGCTGCTGGCTTGGAAGCCCAAATAAGCTAACGGCAACGCGATGCGGGGAAGCGCACCGTCGCGGTCGTGCCGCGATTGGGGGCGCTGTCGATCGACAACGTGCCGCCGTGAAGCTCCACGAGCTTGCGGCTGAGCGGCAGGCCGAGACCGGTCCCTTCGAAGCGGCGCGCCAGCACGCTGTCGATCTGGCCGAACGGTTCGAGTGCACGCGGAATATCCTGCGGACGCATGCCGATGCCGGTATCGACGACGCTGACCGCCACGCCGCCATCTTCCTCCATTTTCGCGACGATGCGCACGCGCCCGCCGGGCGGGGTGAACTTCACCGCGTTGGACAGCAGGTTCAGCACGATCTGGCGCACGCGCTGTTCGTCGGCGGTCAGCAACGGCACGTCCGGCGCCACATCGACCGTGACGCGCACTTGGGCGGCGTGCGCGCGCGGATCGATCAACCGCGCGCAGGATGCCAGCGTGCCGTTGAGGTCGATCGGCATCTCGCGCAATTCGACCTTGCCCGCTTCGGCCTTCGAGATGTCGAGAATGTCGTTGATGACTTGCAGCAGATGCGTGCCCGAGGAATGGATGTCCTTGGCGTAGTCGACGTAACGCTGTTCGCCGATCGGGCCGAAAAGCTGGTTGTGGATGATCTCGGAAAAACCGATGACGGCGTTGAGCGGCGTGCGCAATTCGTGGCTCATATTCGCCAGGAATTCCGACTTCGTCCGGCTGGCGATTTCGGCGATTTCCTTGGCGTCGCGCAACGCGTCTTCGGCGTGTTTGCGCTCGGTCAAATCGGTGAACAACGTGACCCAGCCGCCGCCGGGCAAGGCGGTGCGCCGCGTGACGATATAGCGCCCGTTCGGGCGCCAGCCTTCGTCGGAATAGGGTTCGGTGCGCGTCACCCGCGCGACGCGGCGCGCGATCTCGGCGTCTTCGTCGGCGATCGGGCCGAAATCGCCGCGGCGGATCTGGAAGCGGATCGAATCGTCGAAGGTCAAGCCCACGCGCATGCCTTCGGGGGGCGCGTCGAGCAATTGGCGCGCGCGGTCGTTCCAGGCGATCAGCACGCGGTTATGGTCGTAGACGACGATGCCTTCGTCGATCGATTCGAACGTGCTCGCCAGGATTTGCGCTTGGCGGTCGATCTCGGTCTGGCGCGCGCGGGCCTGGGTCACGTCGTTCAGCGTGATGGCGAAGCCGCCATCGGGCAGGCGCTGGTCGCGGATCTGCAAAACGCGCCCGCCGCCGATGCGCGTTTCGAAGATCTTGTCGCCGGGCATGTGATGTTCGGCCAGGCGCGCGTCGAGCCAGGCGTTGCGCGGCAAGCCGCCCAAATAGGCGACGCCGTTCTCGATCTGCGCCGCCAACACGTCGCGGAACGAAGCACCCACGCCGACATGCGCTGGCAAATCGATCAAGCGGCGATAGGCGGCGTTGTGCAGGATCAGCCGGTCGTCGGGATCGTAGATGCCCACCCCCGTCGACAAACCGTCGATCGCGCGCAGCAGGCGTTCCTCGTCGTCGCGCCGGTTCCAGTCGCGGGCGAGCGCGGTCCCTTGCGCCTCGGCGTCCGTCACGTCGTGATACATGACGATTTGGCCGCCGTCGGGCAGCGGGCGCGCGGCGACTTCGATCAAACGGCCGTGATGGAAGCGCCGGCGATAGGTGAAGCCGTTGCGCGCCTTCATCAGCGCCATGCGTTCGGCGATCGCCTGCGCGCGCGCCTGCGGGTCGGGCTCCGACAGCATGGCGAGCCGTTCGACCGCGTCGGCGATGGAGTCGCCCGGCTTGGTGAAGTCGTCGGGCAGACCCAGCAGCCGGTGATAGGCGATATTGACCGCGACGATTTTCAGATCGTCGTCGAGGATCAATAAAGCGGCGGGTAGCGCGTCGAGGATCTTGTCCATCGCTCGACCGCTCCCCTTATCGGTCAGTAGCGGACCAAAGATTCGAAAGCGACGGGCAGGCGCTTGCGCCCTTCGAGGAACGTCAGCTCGATCAGGCAAGCCGCACCGCGCACGTCGGCCCCCGTTTTTTGCAGCAACGAGATCGCCGCTGCAAGCGTGCCGCCGGTCGCCAACACGTCGTCCAATACGACGACGCGTGCACCCTTCGGCACCGCGTTTTCCTGTACCTCGATCGTGTCCTCGCCGTATTCCAACGCATAGGTGTGCGGCACGGTCGGGCCCGGCAATTTGCCGCGCTTGCGCACCATCAGAAATCCGACCCCCAGGCGCAGCGCCAGCGGGGCGGTCACCAGAAAGCCCCGGCTTTCGATCCCGGCCAGGAATTGCGGCTTATGGGGGGCGACGACATCGGCCAAGCGGTCGATCGTCGCCTTCCAGGCGCCGGCATCGGCCAAAAGCGGGGAAATGTCGCGGAACAGGATGCCGGGCTTGGGGAAGTCGGGCACGTCGCGAATATGGGCTTTCAGATCCATGCGGGAAGTTCTCGTTGCTAGGTTGAATAAGCCCAATACGGGGCAAAAGCCGGGCCGTCCATCCCAAAATCGCCGATACGTTGTCGCACGGACCTTGCTAATCTGGCGTCAACAAAACAGGACGGGGGCTCCATGGCAGAGGCGGTTCCGGCTTCGGCGCGCGCGGTTATCGTGGGCGGCGGCATTGCCGGTTGTTCGGTTGCGTATCATTTGGCGAAGCTCGGCTGGAAGGACATCGTCCTGGTCGAGCGCGCCCGCCTCACCGCCGGGACGACCTGGCACGCCGCAGGGCTGGTCGGCGCCATGCGCCCCAACCGCGCGCTGACGGCGATGAGCAAATACGGCATCGATCTCTACTCGAAGCTGGAAGCCGAAACCGGCCAAGCGACGGGCTGGAAGAACTGCGGATCGGTCAACGTGGCGCGCACGCCAGAGCGCGTCGTCGCGTTCAAACGCCAAGTCGCCCTCGCCAAAGGCTTCGGCGTCGAGATGCACGAGATCACACCCGACGAAGCGGGCAAATTGTGGCCGCTGATGCGCACCGACGATTTGCAAGGGGCGATCTGGCTGCCGGGCGACGGCAAGGCGAACCCCGCCGATTTGTGCATGGCGCTGGCCAAGGGCGCGCGCCAAATGGGCGCCAAATTGTTCGAAGGTGTCGCGGTCACGGGCTTCGAACGCGCCAACGGCGCCATCGTCGCGGTGCAGACCGACCAAGGCCGGATCGCGGCCGACGTGGTCGTGCTCGCCTGCGGGCAATGGACGCGCCAAGTCGGCGAGCAACTCGGCGTCGCGGTGCCGCTGCATTCGGCCGAGCATTTCTACATCGTCACCAAGAAGATCGCGGGCGTGACGCCCGATCTGCCGGTGATGCGCGATCCTGACGGCTACATCTATTACAAGGAGGAAGTCGGCGGCTTGGTGATGGGCGGGTTCGAGCCGGTCGCCAAGCCCTGGGGCATGGACGGCGTGCCCGAGGATTTCGCGTTCCAATTGCTGCCCGAGGATTGGGACCAGTTCCAAATCCTGATGGAGAACGCGCTCCACCGCACGCCGTGCTTGGAAACCGCCGAAGTGCGCCAATTGCTGAACGGGCCCGAAAGCTTCACGCCCGACGGCAATTTCATTCTGGGCGAGGCGCCGGGCTTGCGCGGGCTTTACGTCTGCGCCGGGTTCAACTCGGCGGGCATCGCCAATGCGGGCGGGGCGGGGCGCTTGACCGCCGAATGGATCGCGGGCGGCGAGGCGCCGATGGATTTGGCCGACGTGGATATCCGCCGCTTCGCCGATTTCCAGGCGAATGGGCGTTTCTTGCGCGAGCGCACGGTCGAAAGCCTGGGCCTGCATTACGTGATGCGCTGGCCGCGCATGGAATTGGAAAGTGCGCGGCCGTTGCGCCGTTCGCCGTTGTTCGATCGCCTTGCTGCGAATGGTGCACGCTTCGGGTCGAAGATGGGTTGGGAGCGCGCGAATTACTTCGCGCCCTTGGATGCGAAAATCCCTTACGCGTGGACGCCCAATTGGCTGCCCTATACGCGCAAGGAACAAGAGGCGGCGCGCAATGGCGTGGGCATCATCGATCAGGCGAGCTTCGCCAAGATCCTGGTCCAGGGCCGCGATGTGGCTTCGTATCTGCAACGCATCTGCGCCAACGATATCGACGTGGCGCCGGGCCGCTCGGTCTATACGGCGTTGCTGAACGAGCGCGGCGGTTTCGAAAGCGACGTGACGATCGCAAGGCTCGCGGAGGACAAATTCCTCTACATCACCGGCTCGGCACAGCTCACCCGCGATCTCGATTGGCTCGGCCGCCAGATCGGCGATCAATTCGTGACGTTGACCGACGCGACGGTGACGTGGACGACGCTGTCGCTGATCGGGCCGGGTGCCGAAGCCGCGTTGGCGAAGATCAGCCCGCGTCTGCCCAAGCTCGCGAATGGCGAGATGCGCATGATCGATGTCGGTCTCGCGCGCGTGCTGGCGACCCCGATGAGCTATGTCGGCGCTCCCGGCGTGGAAATGCTCGTGCCCACCGAATACGCCGCCGGCGTCTATGACGAACTCAAAGCCGCCACGCCGGCGATCGTCGATATCGGCTATTACGCGCTCGACGCCATGCGCATCGAAGCGGGGCGGCGCGCCTTCGGTCCCGAATTGGGCCCGGACGAAACGCCGGTCGAAGCGGGCTTGTTGCACGCCGTCGCCTTCGACAAGCCGGGCGGATTCCTGGGCCGCGAAGCCTTGCTCGCCAAGCGCGAGGCGGGTGTGGCCAAGCGCCTGTGCATGTTCGCATTGGAAGATGCCGGCGATTGGTGCTGGGGCGGGGAAGGCATTCTCGCGGGCGGCCGCCCGGCGGGCGAAATCTCCTCGGCCGGGTGGAGCACGGTGCTGGGCCGTTGCGTGGCCATGGGCTATGTCCGCGCGGAACAAAATTTCGATCGCGCGACGATGCTGTCGTGGAATTACGAGATCGATATCGCGGGCAAGATCGTCAAAGCGAAGGCGCTGCCCAGGGCACCCTATCCGCCGAAATAAGCCACCAAAGAAAAAGGCGGGTGCCGCAGCACCCGCCTTCGATCTTTCGCGTCTCGCGTTCGCTTAGCGGACGAAGAGATGCACTTCGTTGGCCTGCGCTTGGTTCGACGTGGTCGAGGACAGCGTCACGCGCTGGGCGGGCAGGCCCATATCGGCGAGGCTGCGCATCACCGTTTCGGCCTGACGGCGCGCGGTGGACGCGGCGAGGGCCGCTTGGCTTTGACCGCCGCGCGAGGGCGCGACGGCGACGAGATCGAAATTCGCGGCGGGGCTGCGTTCCAGCGCGCGGCTGACGGCGGTGTAGAGCGCTTGCTCGTAAGCCGGGTTGGCGCGATCGAAGCGGATCACCATCAGCGGCCGGCGGCCGGCGGCGGCTTGCGCGGGGTTGCCGGCCTGCGGGGCGGCACCCGGAGCGACGCCCAGGATCGCCGGGCTGCCGTCGGGCGGCGTCACGTTGGTGAAGGCGCGGTTATTGAGGCCCGTGCCGAACAATTCGCCGTTGCGGATGGCGAGCGACAGCGCCGTCAGGTTCGAACGCTCGCGGCCGATATAGGTCGACTGGCGGCCGATATCCTCGTTGAGCTCGTTCAGCAGACGATCGATCGACACGACGGTGCGGTTCACCTCGTCCTCGACCGTCGCGAGCTGGCGATGATCGTCCTCGACCGCACCCGACAGCGAATAGGCCGCACGGGTCGAGTCGAGCAGGAAGGCGGCCATCGCGGCGTCGGCCGAAACCTGGCTCGACATCTGCGACATGCGGCCGATTTCGGCCGACATGCGGTCGAGCTCGGCGGCGGCGGTGTTCCACTGGCTTTGCAGGATGGGGTTGCCCGGCGTCGTGCCGACCTGCAGGCGCGCATTGATGCCCGCGACGGTCGAGAAATAACGCTGCGAGGTGGAGATCGCGTCGCCGCGCATCTGCTGGATCGCGGCGGCGCGCTGCTGAACCGCACCTTGGAGATTCTGGACCTCGCCGCGCAATTGCTGCGCGCGCTGGCCGACGGCGGTGGATTGGCCCGCCGGCAGGCGGCCCGTATCCGGCGTCGCCGCGACGGCGGCCGCACTCGTCGAATTCATCGCGCGCTGCTCGGCGGCGGAGGGCGCAATTTCCTGGCGCACGACCGGACCATCGCTCGACCGGGCGGGTTCGGACCCGCCCATCGAGGGCCACAGCGCCTCGGTCATGTAGTTGCAGCCGCTGAGCCCCAAGGCGAGCGTGCCCACGGCAAGAAGGCGGGCAGGAGTGGCGAGGGGCGAGCGCATAACGGTCATGGCCGATATAATCGTTAGTTAGATGCGATCCGCCACGCGTTGGAAGCGCCACGGAACCAGTTAAATCTCGACGACGCCTTGCGAACGCGATGCCATGGCAAGCATGGCCGGTTGCGAAAGCAAACGCCGCCGCGCGGATTCTCAGGACCGGACATCCCAAGTCACCGGCCGGGGATCGTAACCAAGCGTCAAGACGCGCACAAGTTTGAATTTATGGCGGTTTTCCACAGGCTTGGCCGCGTTTTGGGCGTGTTTTCGGTGTCGGCCGCAAGACAGTCGTTTAGCGCTTGCGATAGGGGGGCGAATCACCTAGTGTCCCGGCCCGTTTCCTAGGGGGATGACCCCGACGGAACGACAGCGCGGCCGTAGCTCAACTGGATAGAGCATCTGACTACGAATCAGAAGGTTAGGGGTTCGAATCCCTTCGGCCGCGCCATTCTTCCAAGCACTTAGCACCTACTTCACTCGGCGCAACATCGTCGGTCGGGACTTCGTGTTGCGAATTTGCCGGGCTGCGCCGCGTCGT
>JAIUNH010000208.1 GCA_020161965.1 Pseudomonadota bacterium | reverse complement strand
AAATCCGTCGCGCGCATTGACATAAACGCCAAATCCGCCGCCGACGGCCATCGTCAAGACAAGTAGGCTCGTTCTGGTCGCGGTTGCCCCGCCGCTTGCGCGGATCGGCAATTCCAGAAAGCGATAGGTGAGCCACGCCAACAGGAACGACGCCGCAACCAGTGCGATGCGAACGCTCAGTGTCGGATCGGCTTGGTTGACGATTCGGGGGAACGACAACAAGGGCCAGTGCCAAAGATAAAGCGGAAAGCTGATTAGACCGATCCAAACGACGGGACGCCAGCCGAGTACATTGCGGTTGATCCAGGCGTCCGGGCCGGCGGCAACAATCAGACACGCACCCAAGACGGGGAGAACGGCCCAAAACCCCGGAAACGGTTGATTCTTGTCGAGGAGGAAAATGGCGCCAATGACGAGCGCCGTTCCCGTCGTCGAAGCGAGATTGGCGATCGTAGTCTTGCGTATGCGACAATCCTTGAACGAGAGCCAAGCGAGAAAGCTGCCGCAAAGAAGTTCCCACGCACGCGTCAGCGGCGAGTAGAAAACGGCGATGGCATCGTGCCCGATATTCGCCGCATTCCAATAGAACGACGCCGCAGCGCAGATCGCGATCAATACGAGAATCGAAAAACGCCTTCGCCAAGCGAAAAGCACAAGCGCGGGCCAAACTATGTAAAATTGCTCTTCGATACCCAAGGACCACAAATGGAGAAGCGGCTTCGCAGTGGCGGCGTTGTCGAAATAGCCAGACTCCGACCAAAGCATGAAGTTCGACGCGAAACCGGCCCCGGCCGCGATATGTCTGCCAAGCTGTGCGTACTCGTCGGCGAAAAGGGCAATCCAGCCCATCGCCGAGCAAGACCCCAGAACGAGAATGAGGGCCGGAAAAATGCGGCGGATGCGCCGTGCGTAGAATTCGGTCAGGCTGAACCGATCTTCGGCGAGATTTTCATAGACGACGGTCGAAATCAGAAATCCCGAAATCACGAAGAAAACATCGACGCCGACGAAACCGCCAGTGATCCGTTGTGGCGATGCATGGAACGCGATAACAGCCAGCACGGCGACGGCACGTAGCCCGTCGATATCGGGACGATACTTGGGCGATAACAGTGCCGACATTATGCGTTACCAGTCGCGCCCAAGGTCGATCGAAGTCCGCCAAATGATGGGCATTTTCGGCGGCGACTATACATTCGAAGGCACATGGCGGCAATTTAACGAGCGAAATCCAAGCATGGCCCGTGCTGCCAGTGGTAACCGCAAGAGGCAATCGTATACTTACGAATTCCGTTCCGGAGCCGCCACATGACCGATCTTCTCGTTACCGCCCGCCTGCTCGTCACGATGGATGCAGGTCATCGCACGATCGACGATGGTGCGCTGGCCGTCGAGAACGGCGCGATCGTCGCCTTGGGCCCGCGCGCGGAGATCGAGGTGCTGTTCCCCAATCCGAAGCGGCGTATCGGCGGCGAGCGTTTCGTGTTGATGCCGGGCTTCGTCGACGGGCATTCGCATGCGGGCCACGGGTTGGTGCGTACGTTGGGCGGCGACGATTTCCCGGTCTGGCGCCAAGCGTGCCGCGACATCTATATGCTCGGCGCCACGCCCGAATTCTGGGCGGCCGAGGCGCGGCTTTCGTCGATCGAGCGTTTGAAGGCGGGTGTGACCACCGCGATCGCCTATCTGGGCGGCGGGGACGAGAACAACCGTTCCGACGGCGTCGACGTGCCGACCGCTTATACGGCCGCGTATGGCGAGGCGGGCGGGCGCTTGATCCTGGGTATTGGGCCCACACGCCCGCCTTATCCCAAAACCTATGCGCGCTACGTGAACGGCGTGCGCGAGGAATTCCAAGTCGATTTCGAAACGCAGCACGAAACCTGCCGGCGCTTGCTGCGCGAGCTGCCGTCGGCGCGCATCGGCGTGGCGCTGACCGCGCCGACGGTCAATCCCGAGATCCATCGCGGACCGGATTTCACGGAGCTGTGCGACGTGGCGCGGCGGATGAAGCGCTTGGCGAAGGATCACGACGCGGTGCTGATGATGGACGGCCAGCGCGGCGGCACGGTCGAATTCGCCGTGCGTGAACTCGGCATCGTCGATGCGCGAACACTGCTCTCGCACGCACTCGATATCACGCCCGCCGAAGTGCGGCTTGTGGCCGAGACGGGAGCGACGGTCGCCAATAATCCGCTGTCGGGCAGTGCCGTGTGGGGGCGCTGCCCGGTGCCGGAAATTCTGGACGCGGGCGGGCGCGTCATCATGTGTTCGGATGGGCTCGCCCCCGATTGCGGGGCGGACATGTTCCGCGTGATGCGTATGGGCGGGCAATATCATCGCGCGATGGCGCGCGATCCGCATCTGCTGCCGCCCGGCCGCTTGCTGCATATGACGACCAGCGATCCCGCCGCGTTTTTCGGCCTTACCGATCGCGGCACGCTGGAAACAGGCAAGCGCGCCGATTTCATTCTGGTCGATCTCGACAAGCCGCATTTGGCGCCCGCGACGATGCCGCTGTTCCAACTGCATTACGCGGCGACGGGGCAGGATGTCGATACGGTCGTCGTCGATGGCGAGATCGTGATGGAAGGTCGCAAGCTGACGCGGGTCGACGAAAAAGCGATCGTCGCGGCGGCGAAACGCGAAGCGCAAGCGATGCTGGATCGCACGGGGCTTCGCGCATTGACCGCGACACCCGACAGCTTCTGGGAAGATCGCTACGACCGCGCGGCCTATTTGGGGCCGCATCAAGCGCCGATCGGCGCCGTGGCGATGAAAGCGTGATTCTCTATTTCGCCTATGGGTCCAACATGGACCCCGTGCGCTTGTTCGAAACCCGCATGGCGGAGAAGGGCATTCGCTGGGGCAGCCGCGTCGCCGCACGATTGGACGGCTGGTGTTTGGCGTTCGACAAGCCATGGGCGAAATACGACGGTGCCGGTGTCGCGAATATCCGTCCCGACAGTAAGGGTATCGTTCACGGCACGTTGAACGAGCTGGGCGAAGGCGGGCTCGAAATGCTCGATATCCACGAAGGCGTGGCCGGCGGCCATTATGCGCGCCACCGCGTTACCGTAATCGCGCCGCAAGGTCCGGTCGAAGCAATCACTTACGTGGCGTCGGCGCCGCCGGTCGCGGGGCTGAAACCGCATTCCAGCTATCTTACGCATCTGCTCGCCGGGCGCGACCTATTGCCGCCATCGTATTTCGCCGCGCTCGCCGCCATATCCGTCGCCGATGCGCAACGTTAGGATGGCGGCATGGAAAATCTCGAAGCCCTGATCAGCGACGAATCGATCAAGACGCTGGTCGAAAATTTTTACGGCAAGGCGCGCCAGGACGAATTGCTCGGCCCGGTGTTCGACGAAGCCGTCGCCGATTGGCCGGCGCATTTCGACAAGTTGGGCGAGTTTTGGCGCGGCGTGATGTTCGGCAACAGCCGCTACAAAGGCGGCATGATGTTCGCGCATTTCCAATTGCGCGATAAGCTCACGCCCGCCCATCTCGAACGCTGGCTGAAATTGTGGTGGGAAGCGACCGAAGCGACGATGGCGCCGCAAGCGGCCGCCGCGTTCCGCTTCAAGGCCGCGCGCATCGCGGAAAGCATGAGCCTCGCGTTGTTCCGCGATCCCGTCACCGGCTTGCGTCCCCTCGTTCCCGCCCCAGCAGGAGACCCCCAATGACCGCCGTCGCTTCCGCCATCGATCCCGCGCGCCATCACCCCGTGCGCGGCTTTTCGGATCGCTTCGCCCTTGCCGTGACCAAGCTGCTGCGCTTTTGCGCCGACACGTTTTTCGCCAAGCGTTACGGCCATCGCGCGATCGTGCTGGAAACGGTCGCCGCCGTTCCCGGCATGGTCGGCGCGACGCTGACCCATCTGCGCTGCCTGCGCCGGATGGAGGACGACAAGGGCTGGATCCGCATCCTGATGGAGGAAGCGGAGAACGAGCGCATGCATCTGATGACTTTCATCGCGATCGCGCGGCCGACCTTCTTCGAACGCATGGTCATCATCCTCGTGCAATGGGTGTTCTATCTCGGTTTCTCGGCGCTTTATCTGATCCATCCGAAGACCGCGCATCGCCTGGTCGGCTATTTCGAGGAGGAGGCCGTGACCTCCTACACGCTTTATCTCCAGGAGATCGACGCCGGCCGCGCCGCGAACGTACCCGCACCCGAGATCGCCAAGCGCTATTGGAAAATGGCCGACGACGCGACCTTGCGCGACGTGGTGCTGATCGTGCGCGCCGACGAAGCGCATCACCGCGACGTCAATCACGGCTTCGCGGCGGAGCTTGGCGGGCAAAGCGTCGATCCGAACGACCATTCGCCCTATCCGGAACGCGCGGAACTGCGCTGAGGCTTCAGCTGAAATTGCCGATCCGGGGTACACGCAAAACCTCGTGTCCCGGCTTCAGCGCCTGCGCCGTCGCGCGGGCATGGATCGCGTCGATATAGGGCCGCAAGATCGCCGCCCCTTCGGCCATTTTCGGTATCGCTTCGATGCGGAAGCGTTCGGCTTCCGCCGCGATCTCCGCGCGGATTGCGGATTCGTCGATCCGGGTCATGCGCCGCGCGCGCATGACGAACGCGCCGTCGATCAGCACGTCGCGCACGGCTTCGGAATTCACCGAGAAGCACAACTGCCGGATCGGATCGTGCAGCGGCTGGAAGCCCAGATGATCCGCGTCGAGCAACGCGATATCGGCGCGCATCTCCGGCGCCAAGCGCCCGATATCGCCGATGCGGCAGGATTTGGCGCCGCTTTCGGTCGACATCTCGAACGATTCCTTGGCGCCAAGCCAAGTTGACGTGTCGAAGCTTTCAATCTTGTGCAGCATGGCGGCAAGGCGCAGCGCTTCCACTTGATCGGCCGTGTCGCTGGTCGCCATGCCGTCGGTCGCGACCGCGACATTGACGCCCGCGAGGCGCAGTGCCCGCACCGGGCACACGCCGCTGCCGAGTTTCAAATTGCTCAGCGGATTATGCGTGACCGAGCAGCCGACCGCACCCATGCGTGCGATATCGTCCTCGGTCAGCCAGATCGCGTGATTCATCGTCAGGCGTTCGGTCAGCAGACCCAGATCGTGAAGATGCCGGACCAGCGTCTTGCCGAACAGGACCTGACCGGTGATCGCCTGGGTCTTGGTTTCCAGCACGTGCATATGCATGGCGAGATCGCGTTCCGCCGCGATACGGTTCAACGCTTGCAGCAATTCGGGGCTGCAACGCTGCGGCGCGCACGGCCCTAAAGCGATTCCCAAGCGCCCGTCGCTTTGCCCATGCCATTTCGCGTAGTGCCGCTCGAACAGGGCCAGCAAAGCGTCGTCGGTCGGCAGCGGCGTGGCGGCGATGCGCGCACGAAGTTCGGCGGGCACGATTTCTTCGTAGAACGGCAGGGCGTAGTCCATCGGCGCGTTCCACATGCTGACCGTGACGCGCGCGCGCAAGCCGACATCGCGATAGGCGGAGATCGTGCCGTCCAAACCTTCCGGCGTGGCCGAAGGATGGATCAGATCGTCCTGCAAGGTGGTGACGCCGGAGCGGATCGATTCCAGCGCGCAGAGCATGCCGCGCAAGTAATGCGCGCGTTCGGAAAGCTCGGGGAAGCCGAAGGGCGGATACGACATGGCGAGCCACGGCTCCAGCGGCAGATTGTCGTAAGCACCCTGTTCGAAGGCTTCGTTGGAATGCATATGCGCGTTGACGAAGCCGGGGATGGCAATCAGGCGCGTGCCGTCGATAATCTCGGCACCCTCGGGTGCGGCGAGGTTTTTGCCGATCGCGGCGATCCTGCCGTCGCGCACCAGAATATCGCCGCCGCGCAACGGCGCGGTATGCGCGTCGGCAACGACGACGGCATTTTGGATCAGGATCGGACGGGTCATTTCGAGCGCGCCTTTGCGTAGCCAAGTATGCGGCTTGTGAGGCAAATTACATGCCGGGGTGAGTTTTGCGCCCTTGAACCCAGAAAGCGCCACGGGATAAAACCGCCGCATCATGAACCCGATCTTCGCCGGATTGCCGACCACGATTTTCGAGGAGATGTCCGCCCTCGCGCGCACGCACGAGGCGGTCAATCTTGGCCAAGGCTTCCCCGACGATCCCGGCCCCGAAGACGTGCGCCGCAAAGCCGCCGAAGCGGTGATCGACGGCTGGAACCAGTATCCGCCGATGCCGGGCATGCCCGAGCTGCGCCAAGCGGTGGCGGCGCATTATAAGGCGCATCAAGGCCTGGACATCGATCCGCTGGCCGAGGTGATGGTGACGTCGGGGGCGACCGAAGCGATCGCGGGCGCGTTGATGGCGCTGATCACGCCGGGCGATGAGGTCGTGCTGTTCGAGCCTTATTACGACGCCTATCTGCCGCTGGTATTGCGCGCGGGCGGCGTGCCGAAGTTCGTCAAGCTCGCCCCGCCCGAATGGCGCTTCACCGCCGCCGATCTTGCCGCCGCGATCGGGCCCAAGACGCGCGTGGTGCTGTTCAACAACCCGCTGAACCCGTCCGCCACGGTCTATGGCAAGGCGGAATTGGAACTGATCGCCAAGGCGATCGACGGCACCAACGCGATCGTGGTGGCCGACGAAGTGTGGGAGCATGTCGTGTTCGACGGTCGCACGCACACCTCCGTGCTCGCGATCCCGGGTTTGCGCAATCGCAGCGTCAAGATCGGTTCGGCGGGCAAGATCTTCTCACTGACCGGCTGGAAGGTCGGGTTCAGCGTCGCGGCGCCCGATATTTTGAAAGTGCTGATGAAGGCGCATCAATTCCTGACCTTCACCACGCCGCCTAATCTGCAATCGGCCGTCGCCTACGGCCTCGGTAAGGACGCCGCGCATTTCGATGCGATGCGCGCGGACCTGCAGGCCCGTCGCGATCACCTGGCGAAGGGGCTGGCGGGGGCGGGGTTCAAGACGCTGTCTTGCGAAGGCACCTATTTCATCAATGTCGATCTCGCACCCTTCGGCCTGAAGGACGATCAGGAGTTTTGCCGCCGCTTGGTGAAGGAAGCGCGCGTTGCCGCG
>JAIUNH010000207.1 GCA_020161965.1 Pseudomonadota bacterium | reverse complement strand
GATATGCGGGGCGATGCCGGTCTTGCGGATCGTGACCGTATAGGCCGCCCACAACGTCGCGACCGCGACGAAGATCGACTGGCCGATCCATTCTTGTCCGGTGGCGCCGTCATGCGCACCCGCGAAAACCAGCGTGACGACGCCGACCGGGACCAGAGCGAAGCCGAGTTTGCGCGTGCCCGCGATCCGTTCACCCAGGATCAAGACCGACAATATGGCCGTGAACAGCGGCATCGTGCCGGGCAGCATGACCGAGCCGTGGCTGATCGGCGCGAAGCGGAATCCGGTCGCCGACGCGACCGAATAGATGACGCCCGCACCGCAGACCAGGATCGCCCACACGCCCCAGCCGATCCGTGCCGGGTTAATGCCGTGGCGCAAGGCGACCGGCAGCATGATCAGGGCGGCGGGCGCGAAGCGCAGCGCCGTCAGGTCCCAGGCGTCGAGTTCGCTTTTGGCGCTCGCGCGCGTCGCCACCATCCAGGCGACCCAGAGAGAAATGGCGAACAGGCCCCAGGCATAGCCGGTCAAAACGGTGGGCGGTTTGGCGGAAATCGTCATCAGAGGGCGACGCTAGGGCCCCCAGGCTCTATTAGTAAATCAAATTGAAAACATGACGGCCATGACGTAAGCTAATAGCGCCTTATTGGATCGATACACCCGCCAAAAGACGGGGCAGTTCGGAATCGCGACACTTCCAGGGAAGCCCTTGAATGAGTTCGTCGAGCATCAATGTCGGCCAGCTGCGCGCGTTTCTTGCCGTGCTGGAGGAGGGCGGGTTCACCGCCGCGGCGCATAAACTCGGGCTAACCCAATCGGGCGTCAGCCAAGCGGTCGCGGCCCTCGAAGAATCCTTGGGCGTGGTGCTGTTGCTGCGCAATCGCGGCCGCGTCGCCCCCACGGCGGCGGGGGCGGCCATTCAATCCGATGCGCGCCAAGCGCTGGAAGCGATCGAGCGCGTGCGCCATCGCGCCCAGGTGCTGATCGGCCTGCAATCGGGCCGCGTGCGCGTGGGTTCGGTCGCCTCGGCCGCCGCGCGATTGCTGCCGCCGATCGTCAAGAATTTCGGCGCGCGTTATCCCGGCATCGAAGTCGTGCTGATCGAAGGTACCGACAACGAAGTGCGCGATTGGGTGACCGGCGGCGCCATCGATATCGGCCTGACGGCGGAAGTTCCCAAGGATTACGATTCCGTGCCGGTGGCGGAGGACGATTTCCTCGCCATCATGCCGCGCAAGCATCGCTTGGCCGCGCGCCGCTCGATCCGCCCGGCCGATATCGCGGACGAACCCTTCGTCATGTCGAATGCCGGTTGCGAAGACGACGTGCGCGGCATTTTCCAATCCGACGGTATTGCGCCGAAGATCGCGTTCTCGGTGCGCGATCCCGCCGCGTTGCTGGCGATGGTGCGCGAAGGGGTGGGGGTGTCGATCGTGCCCGAACTCGTCGTGCCGTCGGGCGAGCGGCGCTTGGCCGCGATTCCGCTGGAGCCGCCGGCTCGGCGCAAGCTGTGCGCGGTCGCGCGCAAAGCGGGCCTCGCCCCGGCGGCGCGCGCGTTTTTGGATTCGCTCGCCGCCGCCGGTCGCCAGCATATGGCGCGGGGTTAGTTAGCGCCGCTTCTTCGCCTTCGGCTTGCCGAACACGCGCGCGAACAGCGTGTCGACATGCTTGGTGTGGTAGCCCATATCGAACATCGCGTCGATTTGCTTAGGGCTCACCTTCTTGGCGACGATCGGATCGGCTTTCAGCCGGTCTTGGAACGAGCCGCCCGACGACCACGCCGCCATCGCATTCGATTGCACGATGCGATAGGCGTCTTCGCGGCTCACACCGGCTTGCGTCAACGCCAGCAGCACGCGCTGCGAATGGACGAGACCGCCGAGTGCGTCGAGATTGGCCTTCACGCGTTCCTTGTAGATCACCATCTTCTCGATCATGCCGGCGAGGCGATGCAACGCGAAATCCAGCGTGATCGTCGCGTCGGGCCCAAACACGCGCTCGACGGCGGAGTGCGAGATATCGCGCTCGTGCCATAGCGCCACGTTCTCCAACGCCGGCGTCACGGCCGCGCGCACGACACGCGCGAGGCCGGTCAGGTTTTCCGACAGCACCGGGTTGCGCTTATGCGGCATCGCCGACGAGCCCTTTTGGCCCGGGCTGAAAAACTCCTCCGCCTCGCGCATTTCGGTGCGCTGCAAATGGCGCATCTCGATCGCGAAACGCTCGATCGACGAGGCGATCACGCCCAGCGTGGCGAAATACATCGCATGGCGATCGCGCGGGATGACCTGGGTGGAGATCGTCTCCGGCGCCAAGCCCATTTTCTTCGCGACATGCGCTTCGACGCGCGGATCGATATTGGCGAAGGTGCCGACGGCACCCGAAATCGCACAGGTCGCGATTTCGGCCCGGGCGGCTTCCAGGCGTTTGCGGTTGCGCGCGAACTCGGCGTAATACCCGGCGAGCTTCAAACCGAACGTCGTCGGCTCGGCATGGATGCCGTGGCTACGGCCGATCGTCGGCAGATATTTCGTTTCGTTCGCGCGCTTTTTGAGGGCCGCGAGAACGCGGTCGATGCCTTCGAGCAGCAAATCGCTCGCGCGCGCCAATTGCACCGACAAGGTCGTGTCGAGCACGTCGGAGCTGGTCATTCCCTGGTGCACGAAGCGCGCATCGGGGCCGACATATTCGGCGAGGTTGGTCAGGAACGCGATGACGTCGTGCTTGGTCTCGCGCTCGATTGCGTCGATGCGCGCGATCTCCCACTTGCCCTTCTTCCAGATCGTCTGGGCGGCCTTCTTGGGGATCACGCCCAAGGCGGCCTGCGCGTCGCAAGCATGGGCTTCGATTTCGAACCAAATGCGGAATTTGCTTTCGGGCTCCCAGATCGCGGTCATCTGGGGGCGGCTGTAGCGCGGGATCATCGCAAGTCCTTCATGAATCGAACGAGCGCCCCAGATAGCGCATATCGGCGGCGGAAGCGACGCCGACAGCGGCGGCTTTGAAATTTTTATTGCGTAAAACATATTTTGTGCAATATTAATTGCATGAACGCCGCCGCCGATGTTTCCGCCCGCATCGCCAGCTTGTCGTCGCAATTGACGCAAGCCGAGCAGCGTTTGGCCGACGCCGTCGTCGCGCAGCCGGCCCGGATCAGCGCGTTGTCGGCCAGCGATATGGCGCAGGAAGCGGGCGTGCATCCGGCGACCGTCGTGCGGCTTGCGCAAAAGCTCGGCTACAAAGGCTATCTCGATCTGCGCAGCGCGCTGCGCGCGGAAACCGCGCATTCCGATGCGGCGCGGCGCGTCACCGATCGGCTTGCTCATGCAGCACCCGATTTGCTGTCGTCGCTGGTTGCCAGCGACATCGACACGCTGGTCGAGTTGGGCCGTCATGTCGGGCAAGCGCAGATCGATCGGGCGGCGAAAGCGCTGCTATCGGCCACGTCGATCACGATCGCGGCGCAAGGCAATTCCACCGCCTTGGCCGAGCTGCTGGACAAGCGCTTGCGCCGGTCGGGTTTCAAGACCCGGCTTGCGGTGGGCGAGGGGCGGGACTTCGCCGAACATCTGATCGGCTTGCGATCGGGCGACGCGCTGCTGGCGCTGTCGTTCCGGCGGCCTTCGCGGGCGATCGCGGTGGCGCTTTCGCATGCGCGCGAAGTCGGGGCCGCGTCGCTGTTGATCGCCGATGCGGTGGCGCGGCGCTACGCGCCAGCACCCGACATGGTTCTCGCCGCCCCGCGCGGTCTCAATGACGATTTTCTGACGCTGACCGTGCCGATGGCGATTTGCAACGCGCTGGTGCTGACCATCGCGCGGCTGGACGACGGCGCTTCGGTGCGCGCACTCGACGCACTGGAACGGCTTGCGGGCAAACTGAACGAATAACGATCCGCCGGGCAACGATCCCGGCCTTCAAGGGAGAAGCGCGATGGCGAAAACGAAATGGATCGCAGGGCTGATTTGCGCCGCGTTGCTGGCGGGTGGCGCGCACGCACAAACCCCCGACGCGGCGGCGCTCGATCGCATGAGTGCCGCTGAATTGCTGCCGCATGCGTTGAAGGAGGGCAAGGTCACCGTCTACGCTTTCACCAGCCGGATCGCGCAGATCGAGAAGGCGTTCGAAGCGGCCTATCCTGGGATCGACGTGGTGCCGCTCGACATCTCCTCGACCCAGATGATCGCGCGCCTGAAGGCGGAAGCGCAGGCCGGCATCGTCAATGCCGACGTCGCCTATGTCTCCGACGCGCCGGTCGTGCTCAACGAATTGTTGCCGCGCGGCACGTTGATCCGCTACGTGCCGCCGGACATAGCCGCGCGCGTGCCCGCCGCCTTCGCGTCGCCGCTGCTGGCCAACCGGCTGTCGACCAAGGTCGTCATGTATAACGAGGAGGCCAACCCCAACGGCGCGCCGATCGCCAACCTTTGGGATCTGACCAAGCCCGAATGGAAGGGCAAGGTCGTGATGGTCGATCCCAGCCTGCGCGGCGATTATCTCGATTTCATGACCGAGATCGTGCTGCGCGCGCCGGAAATGGAAAAGGCTTACGCCGCCGCGTTCGGCAAGCCCTGGGTCAAAGGCAAGAACGCCAATGCCGGCGAGGATTGGATCGCCGCCCTTTACGCCAACCAGCCCGTGCTGGTCCGCAACACCGACGCGGTCAACGACGCCGTCGGCAAAAAAGGACAAGCCCGTCCGCCCGTCGGCATCACGACCTATTCCGATCGCCGCGACAACGCGAAGGAAAACCGCGCTTTGCAGGTCGCCAACGCGATCGAGCCGTCGCCTGGCATTCTGTTCCCCGCCTATCTGGCGCTGGCGAAGGGCACGCGCAATCCCGCGGCGTCGCGCCTGTTGATCCGCTTCATGATGGGCGACGATACGCCCGCCGGCGGGCCGGGTTTCGCACCCTTCTATGTTGCGGGCGACTACGCGACGCGCACCGACATCGAACAGCCCAAGGACGCGATCGGACTTGACGCCTTCCGCGCCTGGCGGATGGACCCGGTCAAAAGCGCCAAGATCCGGGCCGATGTCGCCGACTTCATCCTGTCGCTGAAATAGGCGCGCGATGTCGTCGGTCGCCATCGCGGCGTCGTTCCGGCGGGCGGCGTCGCCGTCTTCGGCGCTGGCCGTCGGCCTCGTCCTGGTCGCGGTGCTGGGGGTGTTGATCGTCGCGCCGTTGGCGACGATCGCCCTCCAGACCGTGGACGACGGCAAGGGCTTTTCCGTCTGGCAGCAGGTCTTCGCCGGGCGGATCGCGCAGAACGTCCTCTGGACGCCGTTGCTCAACACCGTCGTTATCGGCGTGGTCGCGGCGCTCGCCTCGGTGGCGATCGGCGGCGTTCTCGCCTGGCTCGTCGTGCTGACCGATCTGCCGTTCCGGCGCGCCGTCGCCGTCGCTTCGGCGCTGCCGTTCATGATCCCGAGCTTCGCCGCAGCCTTCGCCTGGGGTGCCGTGTTCCGCAACGAGAAGGTCGGCGGCGAGGTCGGTCTGTTGACCGAACTCGGCATGGCTGTGCCAGATTGGCTGT
Source organism: Pseudomonadota bacterium (assembly GCA_020161965.1). GTDB lineage: Bacteria > Pseudomonadota > Alphaproteobacteria > CACIAM-22H2 > CACIAM-22H2 > Tagaea. The sequence goes on along the minus strand of JAIUNH010000207.1, from coordinate 1,492 downwards.
CTTGGGGCATGGTGCCGACGCTGATCGTTCTCGCCGCCCATTACTATTCGCTCGCCTTCCTGCTGATCGCCGCCGCCTTGGCCTCGGTCAATGCCGATCTGATCGAAGCGGCGGAAATGACCGGGGCGCCGCCGGGACGGGTTTTCCTCGCCGTCACGCTGCCGGTCGTGGCGCCCGCGATCCTGTCGGCGCTGTCGCTCGCTTTCGCCGGGGCGGTTTCGAATTTCGCGGCACCTGCGATTCTCGGTTTGCCCGCTGGTCTGCAAACGCTGTCGACGCGGCTTTACGGCGCGATCTCGACCGGCCAAAGCGAGCGCGGCTACGTGCTGGCCATCGTGCTCGTGCTCATCGCCGGAATCATTCTGTGGTCGGCGAACCGGGTACTGGCCGGGCGACGTTCCTTCGCGACGATTTCGGGCAAAGGCGGGCGCAAGCGCCGTTTCGCACTGGGCCGCCTGCGCTGGCCGGCCTTCGCGGCCGCCGGTTTCGTGTTGTTCGCCACGACGCTGGCGCCGATCGCGGTGCTGGTGCTGTCGAGCCTGACCTTGCGCAGCGGCGATATGGGGGCGGGGCTGACGCTGCATTTCTGGATCGGCGCTGCCGATCCCGCGATAGCGCAAGGCCAAGCGGGAATTTTGCGCAACGCCGAAACGATCCGCGCCGTGCTGCTGACCTTCGCCTTCGCGGCTTGCGTGGCCGTGCTGTCGATGGGGTTGGGGCTGGCGATCGCCTATGCGGTATCGCGCCTCAAGCGCCACGCGATCGGCGGGCTTTTGAATCAGTTCGCCTTCCTGCCCGCGCTGGTGCCCGGGATAGCCTTCGGTGCGGCCTATATCGCCCTGTTCGGCGCGCCGATCGGGCCATTCCCGGCGCTTTACGGAACCTTCGCGTTGCTCGTCATCGCGGGCACGGCCTATACGCTGCCGTTCACGGTGCAGGCCGGACGCGGCGCCATGGAACAGGTCGCGGACGAGATCGAAGACAGCGCGCGGATGACCGGCGCCTCGTTCCCGCGGCGGCTGTTCGCCATTTTCCTGCCGCTGACGATCCGCAGCTTGCTGGCGGGCGGCGTGCTGACCTTCGTGAAGATCGTGCGCGATCTTTCGCTGGTGCTGCTGCTGTTCACGCCGACGACGCCGGTGCTCAGCGTGCTCGCCTATCGTTACGCGTCGGAAGGGTTTCCGCAGATGGGCAACGCGATCACGGTTCTCATCACGCTGGTGGCCGTCGTTTCGACGCTGCTCGCCCAGCATCTTCAAGGCAAGGCCGAGCCGTGGCTCGACGAGGACGGCCGATGATATCGCAGGAGCACGGCGCGATGACCCAACCATCCATCGAATTGCGCGGACTGGAAAAATCCTTCGGCGGCTTCAAGGCGGTGAAGGGCATCGACATCGCCGTGCCGCGCGGCGCGTTCCTCGTCCTGGTCGGCCCCTCCGGCTGCGGAAAATCCACGCTGCTGCGCATGCTCGCGGGGCTCGAGGCGCCGAGT
>JAIUNH010000206.1 GCA_020161965.1 Pseudomonadota bacterium | reverse complement strand
TGTGCGCCAGCTGCGCAACGTCGTCGAATGGCTGCTGATCATGTCGCCGGGCGAAGCGGGCCAACCGGTGCGCGCGGAAAATCTGCCGCCCGATCTGGGGGCCGCCGTGCCCACCGCCTTGCGCGGCGAGAACGGTGCCGAGATCATGGGCCTGCCGCTGCGCGAGGCGCGCGAATTGTTCGAGCGGCAGTATCTCATCGCGCAGGTCACCCGCTTCGGCGGCAATATCTCGCGCACCGCTGCCTTCGTGGGCATGGAGCGTTCCGCCCTCCATCGCAAGCTGAAGGCGCTGGGCGTGCACGGCGCCGATCGCGAACGCGCCGGCCAGCTCGACGCCTAGTTCGCCGTTCCGGTCTCATGGTTCGACAGGCTCACCATGAGGCCTCATCCTGAGCCTGTCGAAGGATCGAGGCCGCTTCTCCCATGTCCCGTGTCGCCTACGTCAATGGCCGTTATGTCCCGCATCGCGAAGCTTCGGTGCATGTCGAAGATCGCGGCTATCAGTTCGGCGACGGCATCTACGAAGTCTGCACCGTGCGCGACGGCGTGCCGATGGAGGAGAAGGGGCACCTCGACCGGCTGGAGCGGTCGTTGCGCGAAATGCGCATCGATATGCCGATGAGCCGCGCGGCGTTTTCGCTGGCCATGCGCGAAACCATCCGCCGCAATCTGGTGACCAACGGCATCGTCTATCTGCAAGTCACGCGCGGCGTTAGCCCGCGCGACCATGCGTTCCCGACCAAGAAGATCCGCCCCGCGGTCGTCATGACCGCGCGCAACGCGAAAGCGCATCCCGCCGCCTGGCTTGAGGACGGCGTGAAGGCGATCACGATGCCAGATATTCGCTGGGGGCGTTGCGACATCAAGACCGTCGGCCTGCTGCCCAATTGCTTCGCCAAGCAGGCGGCGCGCGAAAACGGCGCCTACGAGACGATCTTTTACGACGACAAGAACGTCGTCACCGAAGGCTCGTCGTCGAACGCCTGGATCGTCACCGAAGGCGGCGCTTTGGTCACGCGCGCCCCGTCGAACGAAATCCTCAACGGTGTGACGCGGCTCGAGCTCATCAAGCTCGCCGCCGCCGAAGGTTTGAAGTTCGAGGAGCGCAGCTTCACGATGGACGAGCTTCGCCGCGCGCGCGAAGTGTTCGTCACCTCGGCCTCGTCCTTCGTCATGCCGGTCACGCAAGTCGACGACAAGACCGTCGCCAACGGCAAGCCGGGTGCCGTCGCCACCAAGCTGCGCGCGGCTTTGATGGCGCATATGGACAAGCAAGTGGCGGCAGCGCAGGCGTGAAGCTCGCCAAGCCGCAAGTCGTTCTGTTCGACTGGGACAACACGCTGGTCGACAATTTCGGCGCGATCCGTCACGCGCTGAACGCGGCGTTTCGCGAATTCGGCCTGTCCGAATGGACGATCGAGGAAACGCATGCGCGCGTGCGCCGGTCGTTGCGCGAAAGCTTCCCGGAGATTTTCGGCGCCGAATGGCAGCGCGCGCGCTCGATCTTCTACAAGGCGTTCGAAGACGGCCATCTCGACGCGATGAAGGTCTGCGACGGGGCGGGCGAGTTGCTCGACGCGATGGACGTGACGTTGGGCGTCGTTTCCAACAAGCAGGGCAAGCTGCTGCGCCGCGAGGCCGACCATCTCGGCTGGACGGCCAAATTCCACCGGCTGGTCGGGGCGAGCGACGCCAAGCGCGACAAGCCCGACCGCGCGCCCTTCGACATGGCCATGGAAGGCCTGGATATCCCTCTGGGCCCCCAGGTGTGGTATGTGGGTGACACCGGTCTTGATATGCAAGCCGCGCATGCTATATCGGGGATACCCATTCTCGTAGGGAATGGGATGGGGGATGACGCGCTTCTAACGCGGTATCCGCCTGCCTTGCAGGTGCCCGATCTTCGGGCCTTGCGGGCGATCTGGCGGGAACTCGGGCTGTAAGTCGCCCTCGTTCAGCCTAGATTAACGGCTAGATGTTCTTTTTGAGGGGGGTGCGGCCTTCGCATCCCGTGTCGCAGCAATGGCCCAACGCAAACCCCCGGCGCAAACACCGGCAAGCGAGGGCCCAACCAAGAAAGGCAATGACGATATGTCTGCCGATAAGTCCCAGAATGTGCAGGATGTGTTTCTCAACCATATCCGCAAGAACAAGACCCCCGTCACGATCTTCCTGGTGAACGGCGTGAAGCTGCAGGGCATCGTGACCTGGTTCGACAATTTCTCCGTGCTGCTACGCCGCGACGGCCACAGCCAGCTCGTCTACAAGCATGCGATCTCCACCGTGATGCCCACGGGCCCGATCGCGCTGTTCGAAGGCGATAAGGAAGGGGCCGAAGGCTGAGCCGCGGTTCCAAGAAGAAACCCGACGCTCCCGACGAAACGGTCGAGGACGGCGCGCCCGAAGATTTCGCGGCGCGCAAGGTGGAGGGGCTTGCCCTCGTCGTGCACCCCGCGCTCAAAAAGCGCGGGGCCGACGCGGCGGCGGAAAACCGCACCCCCGAAGACAAGCTGGAAGAAGCCTGCGGCCTCGCGCGTGCGATCGATCTGAAGATCGCGCATGCCGAGGTCGTGCGCTTGGCCGCGTTCCGGCCGTCGACCTTGATGGGCGAGGGCGTGGTCGAACGCTTGGCCGCGATCATCAAGGAGCAGGGCATCGCCGTCGCGATCATCGATAGCCAGCTCGGCCCCGTGCAGCAGCGCAATCTCGAGAAAGAGCTGCAATGCAAGGTCATCGACCGTACCGGTCTGATCTTGGAAATTTTCGGCACGCGTGCGCGCACCGCCGAAGGCCGCTTGCAGGTCGAACTCGCGCAGCTCACCTATCAGCGTTCGCGCTTGGTGCGGACCTGGAGCCATCTTGAACGCCAGCGCGGCGGCTTCGGCTTCTTGGCCGGTCCCGGCGAAAGCCAGCTCGAAAGCGATCGCCGCCAGATCGGCGACAAGATCATCCGGTTGAAGAAGGAACTGGAAGAGGTGAAGCGCACGCGCGCCCTTCACCGCAAGGCGCGCGCGCGTGTGCCTTATCCGGTCGTCGCCTTGGTCGGCTACACCAACGCCGGCAAATCGACCTTGTTCAATCGCCTCGTCCATGCGCGCGTGCTGGCGGCGGATATGCTGTTCGCGACACTCGATCCCACGATGCGCGCCTTGGGGCTGCCGTCGGGGCGCAAGATCATTCTGTCCGACACGGTGGGTTTCGTGTCCGACCTGCCGCACGATCTGGTGGCCGCGTTCCGCGCCACGCTCGAAGAAGTGCTCGCCGCCGATATCGTGCTGCATGTGCGCGACGTGTCGCATCCCGAAAGCGAGTCCCAAGCCAAGGACGTCCGCACGGTACTGACCGAGCTTGGCCGTGCTGGCGAAGGCGAGGATCGTTTCGTCGAGGTCTATAACAAGCTCGACCGCCTTGATCCCGAATCACGCGAAGTCTGGATCGCGCGCGCAAGCCGCGAAGACGACGCGGTCTGCGTCTCGGCCTTGACGGGCGAGGGGGCGGACGATCTGCTCCAGCATATCGACAAGCGTTTGGCCGCCTCGCGCCAAACGGTCGAATACGATCTGCCCTATGGCGATGGTGCTTCGCTCGCCTGGCTGCACGAGCACGGGCAAGTGCTGGAAGAGCACCAGGAAGAAAGCCATTTGCATGTCGTCGTGGCGCTCGATCCTGCCGACCGCCAGCGCTTCGAACATCGGATGAAAGCCGCGACATGACCGGCCGGCAATTGCCGCCGATCGAGTTGCGCCCGCGCGATCTGACGCGCTGGAAGAAATCCGATACCGGCGTCGATTACGTCCATGTCTTCAAATCGCCGGAACCCGGCCCGACGGTGATGACCGTCGCGCTGACGCATGGCAATGAATTCTGCGGCGCCGAGGCGTTGCACTGGGCGCTCGATCTGGGTTTGCGGCCCGCGTGCGGCACTTGGATCGTCGCCTTCGCCAATGTGAAGGCCTATCAAAGCTTCAAGGCCGAAGTGCCGCTCGACTCCCGCTTCGTCGATCGCGATATGAACCGCGTGTGGCGCGACGATTGGATCGACGGCGAAGGCACGCACGAAGCGATCCGTGCTGGCGAGCTGCGCCCCTTCGTGCGCCAAGCCGATTGCCTGCTCGACATTCACTCGACGAGTTTCGCCAATCGGCCGTTCTTCGTCGGCCGCAATCTGCCGCGCGTGCGTGCGTTCGCCGAGAAGCTTGTCTATCCGCCGTCGATGCTGCTGCAGAACGGTTCGTTCGACGGCAAGGTGATGGTCGAGTATGGCGCGTTCGGCGAAGCGCATGCCCAGCAAACGGCGCTGGTCGTCGAATGCGGCGCACATTTCCTCAAAGCGACCGTGATGGTCGCCAAGCACACGCTGATCGCGTTCCTCGAAGCGACCGGCATGTTGGAGCCGGAGGTCGCCCGCCGCTTGAAGCCCGCCGTGCCGCCGGCCGAAACGGGCGTCTACACGATCGAAAGCGTGCATATCGCCAAGCATGAAGATCTCAAATTCCTCGCCCCCTATGAAGGGTTCGAGGAGGTGGCGGCCGGGACAATTATCGCCATGGACGGGCCGGATCCGGTCGTGGCGCCGTTTGACCGCTGCACGATTCTGTTCCCCAAGGCGCAACCCCGCCAGGGGCGGGAACTGGTCACGCTCGGCAAGCGGATCGATTAGTTTATATTTCCCAAGGCTTTAATTTCTTTTTGACAGGGCGGGGTCGTCTCTTCTACAACCCTGGCACTCGTCGGAGGGGACTGCTAACAGGCGCGTTCTTCCGGCGAGCGTCAATCGCGCTAGGCGCAGGAGAGACCTCATGAAGTTCAAGCCTTTGAACGATCGCGTGCTGGTCGAGGCACTCGATCAGGAAACCAAGACCAAGGGTGGGATCATCATCCCCGACACCGCCAAGGAAAAGCCCCAGCAGGGCAAGGTCATCGCGGCGGGCCCCGGTGCGCGCACCGAAGCCGGCACGTTGCTGCCGATGGGCGTGAAGGCCGGCGACAAGATCCTGTTCGGCAAGTGGTCGGGCACGGAAGTGAAAGTGGACGGCAAGGACCTTCTGATCATGAAGGAATCCGACATCCTGGGCGTGATCGAGTAAGCGCGTTCCGCGCACTCGGTACCTCCATTCAACACAAGGATAGAATCCAATGGCAGCCAAAGACGTGAAATTCGCCGGCGACGCCCGCGCGCGCATGCTGCGCGGCGTCGACATCCTGGCCGACGCGGTCAAGGTGACGCTGGGCCCGAAGGGCCGCAACGTCGTCATCGACAAGGCCTTCGGCGCCCCGCGCATCACCAAGGACGGTGTGACGGTCGCGAAGGAAATCGAACTGGCCGACAAGTTCGAGAACATGGGCGCCCAGATGGTGCGCGAAGTGGCCTCGAAGACCAACGACGCGGCCGGCGACGGCACGACGACGGCGACCGTTCTCGCCCAGGCGATCGTGCGCGAAGGTGCCAAGTCGGTCGCGGCCGGCATGAACCCGATGGACCTGAAGCGCGGCATCGACATCGCCGTCGAGAAGGTCGTCGAGGACCTGAAGAAGCGTTCGAAGAAGATTTCGACGTCGGACGAAGTCGCCCAGGTCGGCACGATTTCGGCCAACGGCGAAAAAGACATCGGCGCAATGATCGCCAAGGCGATGCAGAAGGTCGGTAACGAGGGCGTCATCACGGTGGAAGAGGCGAAGAGCCTCGAGACCGAACTCGACGTCGTCGAAGGCATGCAGTTCGATCGCGGCTACCTGTCGCCGTACTTCGTGACCAACGCCGACAAGATGACGGTCGAGCTGGAAAGCCCGTACATCCTGATCCACGAAGCCAAGCTCTCGTCGCTGCAGCCGTTGCTGCCGGTGCTCGAAGCGGTCGTCCAGACGGGCAAGCCGCTGCTGATCATTGCCGAGGAAGTCGAAGGCGAAGCGCTGGCGACCCTGGTCGTCAACAAGCTGCGCGGCGGCCTGAAGGTCGCGGCCGTCAAGGCGCCGGGCTTCGGCGATCGCCGCAAGGCGATGCTCGAGGACATCGCGATCCTCACGGCCGGCCAGGTCATCTCGGCCGATCTGGGCATCAAGCTCGAGACCGTGTCGTTGGACATGCTCGGCCGCGCCAAGAAGGTGTCGATCGACAAGGACAACTCCACGATCGTCGACGGCTCGGGCAAGAAGAAGGACATCGAAGCCCGTTGCAACCAGATCAAGGCGCAGGTCGAAGAGACGACCTCCGACTACGATCGCGAGAAGCTGCAAGAGCGTCTGGCGAAGCTGGCGGGCGGCGTTGCCGTCATCCGCGTCGGCGGCGCCACGGAAGTCGAGGTCAAGGAGCGCAAGGATCGCGTCGACGACGCGATGCACGCGACCAAGGCCGCGGTCGAAGAAGGCATCGTGACGGGCGGCGGTTCGGCCCTGCTCTACGCGACGCGCGCGCTTGAAGGCCTCAAGGGCGGCAACCACGACCAGCAGGTCGGCATCGACATCATTCGTAAGGCGCTGCAGGCGCCGGCGCGTCAGATCGCGCTGAATGCCGGTGCGGACGGCTCGCTGATCGTCGGCAAGCTGCTCGAAGGCAAGAACGAGAAGATCGGCTTCAACGCCCAGTCGGGCGAATACGTCGACATGATCAAGGAAGGCATCATCGACCCGACCAAGGTCGTGCGCTTGGCCCTCCAGGACGCGTCGTCGGTCGCCGGTCTGCTCATCACGACCGAAGCGATGGTCGCCGAGCGTCCGAAGAAGGAAGAGCCGATGCCGGCTCCGGGCGGCGGTGGCGGCATGGGCGGCATGGACTTCTAAGGAAGTCCGGCCTTCCAAGGCTGAAAGACGAGCGGGGCGGAAGGGCAACCTTCCGCCCCGTTTCTTTTGCGGCTTGATTGTTTCGACACATGCGCGAAACGCGCGCGAGCCCCCGGGCAGCCATGCAACCCGAGCGCTTGCTGGAGTAGACCAGTCTATATAATAACTGCCGGGTCATGGCTCGACCCCGGATTCCCGACGAGATTTCCCCGCGCGCGGATATGTTGCGCGCCGCCACGCGGTTGCTGCGCCAAGGCGGGCTCGCGGCCGCC
>JAIUNH010000205.1 GCA_020161965.1 Pseudomonadota bacterium | reverse complement strand
CACACCGGACGAGCGGATCGGATACCTCACCCGCTATTCCCCCACCACGCGTGAAAACGGGGGGATCTATATGCATGCGGCCGTGTGGGCCTTGCAAATGGAGTGTTCCTTGGGGCGAGCCAAAAAAGCCTGGGCGCTTTACGAAAAATTGTCGCCTGTCTTGCGAAACGCGTCGGATCCAGACCTTTATCGCGCCGAACCCTATGTGACACCGGGCAATGTGGATGGTCCGGGATCCCCCACCCCCGGTCGCGCGGGGTGGACGTGGTATACGGGGTCCGCGGCGTGGCTTTACCGAATTTCCACGGAATGGATTTTGGGGATTCGTCCCACCTGGGAGGGTCTCTTGATCCGCCCCTGTCTTCCGCCGGATTGGAAAGAAGCCAAAGCCACCCGTCAATTCCGGGGAGGGACCTACCGAATCGAATTCGTGCGGGACGCAAAACTGCCCGCCGGAACCCATCGGGTGACATTTAACAACCGGGACCTTTCGGGAGATTTATTGCCTTCCTCTCCGGGAATGCAAAACAGTGTGAAGGTCCGTGTCGGCCCTGCTCGCTAAAAGCGCGGCAACCTCGCACCCCATGGAGCCTCCGTCCCTTCGGCGGCGGGCCTGGGACGTCTATGGCGAAGCGGTCGCGGCCGCCTTGGTCGAAAGCGGCGACAGCGACGTGATGAAGGAGTTGCTCGACAACCGCTCCTCGCGCATCGCCGAAGCGACCTACGCCTATCTCGCCGAATTCGCGCGCGAGCGCGACGGGCTGCAACGCCCGCTCGTGTCGCGCGAAGACCTGCCGGGCGATGTCGCCGCGCGCCTCTATGGCTGGGTCGCTGCCGATCTCAAACGCCAGATTCGCGAACGCCATCCCTTCGACGCCTGGGCCGTGGAATGGGCCGGCGAGATGGAATGGGCGATCGAGGAGGCGAGCGTTCAAGCCGCCTCCGATCACGCTCAATCCTATGATTGGGGTACGGCGACCGACCATCTGGCCGACGCGATCCAAAGCGAACGCCTCAACGATCCCGCGATTCTGGTCAAGACGCTGCGCCAAGGCCATGTGTCGCTGTTCGAAGCGATCTTCGCGCGCTTCGCCGAATTGCCGATCAAGATCGCGCGCCGCTCGCTCTATCAGCCCGACGGGCGCGCACTCGCCGTCGCATGCCGGGCGCTGGGCATGGAACGCGCGCATTTCCTGGCCCTCGCGCAGCTCGTGCGCCGCACCTCGTCCAGCGAAGGCCGCTTGCTGCCCGAAGGCGACAACCCGCAAGGCGCCTCCGATGGCGCGATCGCGTTGTTCGATCGCATGGGCACGCCCGAAGCGATCGGCATTTTGAAGAAGTGGCGCGAGCAGCCGTCGGCACCGTCGGGCGTGCGCGGCTTGCCGTGGGCCAAGCGCATCGATCCCTCCGCGATGCCGAGCGCGGGGCCGGGGGTCTGACGCCATGATGGACCCCAAAGGCGAACAGACCGACGAGGAAACCCTCCTCACCGAATTGGAGCGCATCAAGCGCTCCGACGACATCCAGTATCGCTACGGCGCCATCATCGCGATGAACTCGCCCGCGTGGTTCAGCCGCCGGCGCGAGAATTTCCAGCAGATCATCAAGGCGCTGCAGCAACTCGTCGCGGGCTCGGACGCGGGCGTCTACGCGATGCACAACTACAACATCGTGCTGCTGTTCCGCCGCGACCATCGCTACCACCTCGATTCGATCGAAGACGATCTCAAAGGCATTCTGCGCACCCATGCCTCGGCCGCCGGTCTCGAGGAAGGGCAAGCCGCCCAAGCCTACGAGCTGTTCGCCTTCAAGGACACGTTCGCCGATTTCGAAGCGATCGTCGGCAAGGTCTACGAGGATTACAAAGCGTTCCAGGAACGCCGCCAGCGCTTGCTGCAAAAGGCGGGCACGGCGATCGGTTCCTCGCAAGGCCAGCCGCTGACAACGTCGTCGCTGTCCAAGCTGGAAGACCTGCTGCGCAAGGCCGATATCACCGGGTTCCTGAAAAGCCAGATCGCTTGCGCGATCGCGCCCGGCGAACCGATCCGCCCGTTCTTCCGCGAAGTCTTCGTCGGCGTGAACGATCTGCGCCAATTGGTGGCGCCCAAGAACGACCTGCGCGCGGTCAAGCCGCTGTTCCAGCAATTGACCCGCACGATGGATCAGCGCGTGCTGCGCGCGATGTTCGACGGCTTCGTCACGCGCCAATCGGGCAACGTGTCGCTGAATTTGAACGTCCAGACGATCATGTCGTCGACGTTCCGCGAATTCGACACGCGCATCGCGAATTTCATTCCGAAAAGCCAGCTGATCATCGAAATCCCGCGTTTGGACGTGTTCTGGGATTTCGCCGAGTATCTGACCGCGTGCGAATTCCTGCGCAATGCCGGGTATCGCGTGCTGCTCGACGGCGTGACGCTCGATACGCTGCCGATGTTCGCGCGCCCGGAAATGGGCGCCGACTTCATCAAGATCTTCTATCGCACCGAACGCCCGGCGGAATGGCGCGAAGCGGGCCTTGCCGAGAAGATCGCCCAGGCTGAACCGGGGCGCCTGATCATGGCGCGTTGCGAGAACGCCGAAGCGCTGGAATTGGGCCAGGCCTGCGGCATTCGCATCTTCCAGGGCTTCCATATCGACGCGCTGATGCGCGATCCCAATCGGCGCATCGCGTAAGTCTCGCGTAACGCCCGTCGCAAAACGTAACGCGACTTCCCTGAAATCAACGATCCGTCGCCAGGATTTCGCCACGATCCGCAGCGATACCCTATCCCAGCCGATCAGGGAGGCCAGGATGGTTTGGGATCTTCGCTACGACGAGCCGCGTTTGGACGACATGCTGCGCGATCCGGTCATGCTGGCCGTGATGGATCGCGACCGCGTGACGCGCGAGGATTTGATGGTTTGTGTCGAACACGCCCGCCGGCGTTTGGTCGCCCAACGCCATGCCGCGCGGTGCCGCGAGCGCACCCGTCTGCGGGCGATCGACTAAGCCGATTCCAGTTCCGAATCCCAGTACAGGAAATCGCGCCAGCTTTCGTGCAGGAAGTTGGGCGGGAAACCGCGGCCGTTTTCCTGCAATTGCTGCGAGGTCGGCGCCTCGGCCGCATGGCGCGGGAACATGCCCACCTCGTGCGGCAGATGGCTGCCTTTGGCGAGATTGCAGCTGGAGCACGCCGTGACGACATTGGCCCAGGTCGTGCGCCCGCCGCGCGAGCGCGGGACGACGTGATCGAAGGTCAATTCGTGCGCCGGAAAACCGTCGCCGCAATATTGGCAAATGAAGCGGTCGCGCAGGAATACGTTGAACCGCGTGAACGCGGGGCGGCGCGCCGCCGGCACGTATTCCTTCAACGAGATGACCGAGGGCAGGCGCATCGCATGGGTGGGCGAGCGCACGACCCGATCGTATTCGTGCACGACATTGACGCGGTCCTGAAACACGGCCTTCACCGCGTCCTGCCAGGACCACACCGAGAGCGGATAATAGGACAGCGGCCGGAAATCGGCATTCAAGACCAGCGCTGGACAGGCATCGGCCGAAACGTACACGACAAGATCACTCCCTCGAGGATGGTCGAAGGCCGCCTTGTCGATTCGCCGATGATCAGACCCGGCGAAAGTGCCAAGGCGGAAACAACGTCGTAGAACGCACTAATTGTTAGGCGAATCGCGGTCCGAACACAATATGTCGGATGACGCCGAATATTGCGGTGCCGTTAAATCAACCTTCGAGCGCCTTCACCGCCGCGATGGCGGCTTGGGTCAAAGGCTGCGGCAGCGCGTCGCGGGCGAACCAGCCCAGATCGGTGAGTTTTTCGGGCTCGCGGATTTCGGGCGTGCCCGCCGCGATCCGCGCGCGCTCGACCACCGAAACCCAGTGAATGCCGCCGGGCAGAATCAAATCGACCGCGCACAGGAAACCTTGCAGCTCCAGCCGCACACCGATCTCTTCTTCGATTTCGCGCAAAATCGCGTCGCGCGTGGCTTCGCCCGGCTCGATCTTGCCGCCGAGCAGGCCGTAGCAACCGGCCTCGGGCTCGGTCAGGCGGCGGGCCAGCAGCATGCGCCCGGCCGTATCCAGAATCGCCGCCCCGCAGCCGAGGCGCGGGACCGTCACGCCAGGACGCGGGCGAGGAATTCCAGGCCCTTGGCGATGCCGGCTTCGTCGATCGAATGCGGCAAGCCGGGGCAGGCGAGTGTTTCGACCGGCACGTTGAGCGCCGTCAAGGCCTTCTCCGCCGCCGCCATCGACTCGAACGGTACGATCGGGTCTTGGTCGCCATGCACCAGCAGCACCGGCGGGCGCGATTTGATTTCGTCGGCCAGCAAGCCGCCGCCGATCAAGCGCCCGGAATAACCGGCCACGCCCGCGATCGGTTCGGCCCGGCGCGGGGCGACGAACAGCGACATCATCGAGCCCTGGCTGAAACCCAGCAGCGCGATCTTCGCCGGCGGCAGCTCGGCCTTGGCGAGTTCGCCGTCGATGAACGCATTCAGGATCGGGGCGGCGGTCTGCACGCCCGCCAGGATGTTCGCCGGCGTGCGGTCGAGCAGCGAGAACCATTGCCAGCCATAGGGCGCCATGTCGCATTTGAACGGCGCGTTCGGTGCGACGAACGCCGTATGCGGCAAGGCGCGCGCGAAAATCGGCGCCAGCGAGATCAGATCGTTGCCGTCGGACCCGAGCCCATGCAGCAGCGCGACGATGGAACGGGGCTTGCCCCCGGCGGCCGGGCCCATACGCGGCCCATCGAGTTGGATATTCGACATGGACCTTTCCTAGCAGTGCGCCATGTTAGTGTCGATCCCGCCATGATCGTCACGCGTTTCGCACCCTCGCCGACCGGTTTGCTGCATCTGGGCTCCGCCTATTCGGCGCTGTTCGCCTGGGATCAGGCGCAACGCGCCACGGGCCGGTTCCTGCTGCGGATCGAGGATATCGATACGGTGCGCTGCCGCCCCGAACACGAAACGGCGATGCGCGAAGATCTCGCTTGGCTGGGCTTGCGCTGGGAAGAACCGGTGCGCCGCCAATCCGAACATCGCGCCGATTACGCCGCCGCGTTGGACCGGTTGAAGGCGAAGGGCGTGATCTATCCCTGCTTTTGCACGCGTGCGGATATCGCAAGGCTGGCGTCGGCGCCGCATGGGACGGAGCCGATCTATACCGGCACCTGCCGCCATTTATCGGCGCAGGACGTGGCTCACCGCCAAGAAGCCGGGCAGGCTTTCGCGTTGCGCCTCGATTCGGCGAAAGCTGCGGCGCTGACCGGGCCGCTCGAATGGCGCGATCTTGATCGCGGCGTATTCAAGGCCGATCCCGCGAGCCATGGCGACGTCGTGCTCGCGCGCAAGGATATCGGCACGTCGTATCATCTTGCGGTCACGCTCGACGATCATCTGCAAGGCGTCACGCTGGTGACGCGCGGCGAGGATTTGCTGCCCGCCACGCCGATCCATCGCTTGCTGCAAGCCTTACTCGATTTGAACGTGCCCGATTGGCGGCACCATAAGATCATCCGCGATGAAACGGGCGAGCGCCTTGCCAAGCGCCGGGAGTCGCCGTCGATAAGCAGTCTTCGCGATGCGGGCGAAACGCCCGACGCGATCCGCGCGCGGCTCGGTTTCTAACGCCGCATCCCTTCGACGATGGCGAGATAGTCGGGATGCTCGGGCGAAATCAGCCCGTGGCGCACGAAGAAATCGATCAGGACGAGATTGCAGTTGAACTTGAATTCGCGCGTGCGCTCGACCGTGTCGGCGATTCGCGTCCAGTGCCACAGGAAGAATTCGTCGATCTCGCCATCGGTGTTGCGGGGCGTGAAATCCGGCGGCAATTCCAAATCGAAGCAGAATTGCACGTCGGGCTTCAAACCGTCGGCCGCATCCATGCAATAGGAGATGGCGCCGACCGACACCACGTTGCGCGCGATCTCGGGCGGAATGCCGCCTTCCTCGCCGCATTCCTTCACCATGTTGTCGATCAAGCCCATGCCGACCGGCTGCCCGCCGGCGACGGTGTTGTCGAGCATGCCGGGATAGGTCGGCTTCAAGCGCGCGCGGCGTGCAACCCAAATATGGATGCCGTCCGCTTTGCGCGTGAAGCCGGTCATATGCACGCCGAAGGACCGGATACCGAAATGCGGGGCCGCCGCGCGCTCGATGACAAAGTCATAAGCTCGGCCCCATTCGGGGCAGGCGGGATAGTTTTCGTTGCGCCGGCCGGTCACGATCCCGTCGGCTTCGAGGGCGCGCACCGCCTTGTCGATCGCCGTCGAGCGTTTCTCGACCGTATCGAATTCCGGCAGCAGCGTGACGCTTTTCCCGTCGGCCAAAAAAATACCCGGCATCCGCGCCAAGCGCTCGGCCAAGGCGTGACGCACCGACCCCACTTGCCGCCCGGCGGCGAAAAAGGGGCGGTACAGGGCGGGATCGTGCTTGTTGCACTCGGCGATGCGGTCGAGAAAGGACATGCGGCCCGTCTGTTGCGAAGCGGCGATGGCGCGCTATATAGCACGCGATGAAACGGTTTTTCGTGCTCCTTCTCGCCGTCGCGATGCTGGTCGCGGGCCCGCTTTCGGCCGCCGATCTGCGCGGCTTCGCGCGGGAAATGCGGCTCAACGATATCGAGGGCTTCGTCGCGACGGTCGAAGCGATCCGCGCGACCGGGCGCTTGCCGGGCGACCGCTATCTCGACAAGAACGCCGCCGAACGGCGCGGCTGGCGGCCGGGCGGCGATTTGTGCCGTGTGGCGCCGGGCAAGGCGATCGGCGGCGATCGATTTTCCAACCGCGAGAAGCGCCTGCCGGAAGCCGCCGGACGGCGCTGGACGGAAGCCGATCTCGATTTCACCTGCGGGCGGCGCAACGCCAAACGCCTCGTCTTTTCCAGCGACCGGCTGATCTATGACGGTCGATCACTATTCCAGCTTTCGCGAAGTGCCGAAATGAAACGCGCCGTCTTGAATTCCAGCCACGACACGATGGACAAGGTCTACGCGACGCTCGCCGCCGATCTGGCGTTTCCGGCGTATTTCGCGCCCAATCTCGACGCGCTCTGGGATACGCTGTT
>JAIUNH010000204.1 GCA_020161965.1 Pseudomonadota bacterium | reverse complement strand
GCAATAGAGCCAAGGCGCGGTATATCCAGGTTGCCCATTCGGCCCCCATCGCCAGCGGCGGCACCACGGCCACAAGCACGGCCAATCCGACAATGATCGGCATATAGACGCGGCTGAAGCGATCGATAAATCGCTCGGTCGGGGCTTTCGAGTCCTGCGCGTCCTCGACCAGGCGAATGATCCGTGAGATCGTGTTGTCTTCAGCTTTGCGAGTAACGCGGATTTTTAGCGCGGCATCGCGATTGATCGAGCCGGCGAAAGCGGGATCGGAGACTGTCTTGCTCTTGGGGACGGACTCGCCGGTGATCGGCGATTCATCGATCTCCGAAGTGCCCTCGATGATATCTCCATCCGCCGGAATCCGGTCACCGGGGCGCACGAGAACGATTTGGCCGGGCACCAGCAACGCGGCACGAATCTCGCGCGTCGTCGATTCTTCGACCAGATACGCGGTTTGCGGGACGAGGTCGCCCAAAGCGCGGATGCTCGCGCGCGCCCGGTCGGCGGCTACGCCTTCGAGAACTTCGCCGATAGCGAAAAGGAAAACGACAAGTGCGGCTTCCTCCGCGGCCCCAATCGCCAATGCGCCAGTCGCCGCGATGGTCATCAGCATCTCGATCGTGAAGGGTTGCCCCATCGACAGGGCTGCGAATGCACGACGCGCAACGGGAACGACACCGATGATGCAGGCGACGATGAACGCCCATCCGGTGACGGCTTCGAAGCCTGCGAGTTTGGCGCCCCACGCGGCGCCCAATAGCACGCCGGTCAATACGACAAGCCGGCCTTTCGGCGTCTCGAACCAGCGTGATCGGTCTTTGGCTGAGATGACGGGCAACCCGGCGCTATCGTTGGCAGGTTGAGGCGGGACGACAGCTTCGCCCTTGCCATGATCGTGATGCGCGCAGCAGCCCTCGTCCACGTGATGGTGGCCGGCGTGGGGCAGGCGGCGCGTAATCTTGTAGCCGAGCCGCGTGACGCGGTTCTCGATTTCGGCGATCGCGGCCGGATTGGAGGCAAGCGCGACCGTCATGGATTCGCCCATGACCGAGACGGCCACATCTTGCACCCCAACGACAGGTGCCACGGCGCCGCGAATCTTGGCGGCACACCCCGCGCAATCCATCCCTTTGACCGACCAGTCGATTTTTTCGATGGATTGGGTGTCGGGGGCGCCGATCATGATTTGCCTAACTTTTGGAAAGCAGACACCCTAATTGCTATAGTCACTGTAGCTTCAAGATGTTTCTTTACCGAATGGCGGAGGAGCGGCGCTCATGCAGTTCACGATCGGACATGTCGCGAGGAGCGCAGGGTGCACCGTTCAGGCGGTGCGATATTATGAACAGGCGGGGCTTTTACCGCGTCCGGAGCGTTCGAATGGTAACCAGCGTCTATATGGCAATGCGGAAATTCGTCGCCTGACCTTCATACGACATGCGCGCGAACTCGGCTTTACGTTGGATGCAATCCGCGACCTGCTCAGCCTATCGGATAGTCCCGAGCGGTCCTGCGAAGCGGCGGACGCGATCGCGCGCGCGCAGCTCATCGAAGTCGAGCGCAGGATCGAGAATTTGAAGGCGCTCAAAATCGAATTGCGGCGAATGGTCGCACAATGCTCGGGCGGGCGTATTTCGGACTGCCGGGTGATCGAGGTGTTGAGCGATCACGCCAAATGCACGAGTCACGGAAGTGTGGGGGGGCCCGACTCCCCTTAGTCGAAAATTTCAGATAGCCAGGATTTGCGGCGATAACCGTGCTTGCCATGGCCGCTGTGTTGCCCGTATTTGGGCGGCTCTCCGTAGGGTGCATCGTGTCGGGGGCTTGGTGTCACTTTCGGCATCTCTGCCGAGTTTTTTTCAATGATCTTGTCGAGTTCCCCGCGATCGAGCCACACGCCCCGGCATTTTGGGCAGTAGTCGATTTCGATATTTTGCCGTTCGGTTATTACGAGATCGACATCGGGGCAGATCGGGCATTTCATCAGAGGCTTCCTTCTTTCGCGGTGAAACCTCCGGCTATTTGGCGGATCCGAAGGACGGATCAAGGGGCGTTGCGGGCTTTGAAAAGCGCGGTGAGATAGGCCGCGACGAGACGGGAGTTTTCCGCCCCCGCCGGGCGTAGCAGCAGCGCCTTGAAGTAAACGCCGGGCTCGAACGCAACGGCCCGAATGTCGCCCGGCAGTGGCTGAGGGAGTGAGATCGGATTGACGAGGCCGATACCCACCCCTTCCGCGATCAAGGCGGCAATGGTCGACGAGAACGGCGTCTCGGCGACGATGCGCGGCGCCGCACCGCACGCGCGCAGCAACTGATCGAGAGCGATCCTGACCGTGTCCTGCGGGGCTAGCGCCACTAGACGCTCGTCGTGAAGATCCTTTGGTCCGATTTTCCGGCGTGCGGCGAAGCGATGGTGTGCGGGCACCAGACATACGGCGCGCGGTGTCGCGAAGGCTTGATGCTCGATGCCTGCCGTGCTGATCTCGTCAGCGGCGAGGCCGATATCGACCTGCCCCGAAGCGACGAGATCGCGTACGCTAGCCGAGGTGCGTATCTGCAACGCTACCCGCGCGTCGGGATGGGTGCGCAGGAAGTGTGCGGTCGCTTTCGCGACGATGGTGTTGCCCAAGGCCGAAAGACTTGCGACACGCACTGTGCCGCCGCCTACTTCGCGAATGCGGGTCGCGGTCTGGCGTAGATGCTCGATGCCCAGGAAACTGCGTTCCACCTCGCCGTGGAACAGACGTCCTTCGCGCGTGGGCACGAGCCGCCCCCGGATGCGATCGAACAGATCGAACCCGCACGCTTGTTCGAGCGCCGCGATCGCGCGCGAAACGGAAGGCTGTGAGCTGCGCAGCAGCTCCGCCGCGCGGCCAACACCGCCGACCCGCATGACCGCTTGGTAGATTTCAAGATCGCGCGCCCGCATTCGAAATGCATATCGATTATGAATGAACTTGTCTATCCTAGTCATGGATCGATATGAGGTGGGTCTGTAGCGTCATTTCATGCACGCGCCCAAGCACTCGCTTCCCCAACGTTCGACCCTTTGTATCCACGCGCCCGACGCGCCCGACGGCTTCGCCGCGCTGACGCCGCCAATCCATCGCGCATCGACCGTCGTATTCGATACGCCGGCCGCGTTTCGTGGCCGTGCGGCAAGGCTCTATGACGGTTACGCCTACGGTCTTTACGGAACGCCGACGACGCGCGCACTCGAGGACCAGATCGCGCTTCTCGAAGGCGGGGTGCGGGCGCTGCTGCTGCCATCGGGGCTCGCGGCGATCGCGGTCGCGACGATCGCCAGCGTCGATGCCGGCGACGTCGTTCTGCTACCTGAAGGTTTCTACGGACCGGCACGCGCCATGATCGAACAGTTGTTGTCGCGTTTCGGCGTCGGCGCGCGCCGCTATCATGGCGACGCGACGGTTGAGCTCGCGCACGCGATCGATCATCGGTCGCGTGTCCTTTGGATCGAAAGCCCGGGCTCAACGACATTCGAAGTACGTGACGTTGCGCGCATGGCGCGCGAAGCGCACGCACGCGGCATCCGCGTAGCGATGGACAATACCTGGGCAACGCCGCTGGGCTTCCAGCCGCTGCGCCAGGGTGCCGATATCTCGATGCAGTCGCTGTCCAAATACGCCGGCGGCCATTCCGACGTGTTGATGGGTAGTCTCGCCTTTGCGGACGAGGATATCTATCGCCGCGCGAAAGACGTGGCGCGCTTGCTGGGTTACGGTGTATCGGGCGAGGATTGTTTCCTGGTATCGCGCGGTCTCGCCACAATGCCGTTGCGACTGGCGCAATCGGCGGAATCCGCCGCGACGCTGATGGCGCGGCTCGAGACGCGCGCCGAGATCGCGCAGATCCTGCATCCATCGCGCCCCGGCCATCCCGGACAGGACGTTTTTGCGCGCGACTATACAGCCGGAGCGGGGTTGTTCGGCATCGTTCTCAAGCGCGAGTTCGACGCGGCCGCCGTCGATACGGCGTTCGCTGCGTTGGAAATCTTCAAGATCGGCGCGTCGTGGGGCGGGGCGCATAGCCTGATCGCACCCAGCGATCCAAAATCCGAACGTGCCGATCTGGAATGGCTACCCGACGGGCCTTATCTGCGCGTCGCCGTTGGCCTCGAGGATGCCGGCGATCTCGCCGTCGATCTTTTCCGCTTTCTCGACGCGCTGTCGCGCGCGCCGGGAAAATCCGCCGCATAATCGCAAACGATAGGACAGGAGAGATGAATGATGAAAGGATTGACGATGGCGGCGTTCGCCGCCTTATTGGCCGGAGGGTTGGCGCCTGCCGCCGCCCAGGCCCAATCGGTCGTCGAGAAGATTCGGCAGCGCGGCTACGTCCAATGCGGGGCGAGTACGGGCGTGCCGGGACTGTCGCGCGCCGACGAACGCGGCGTATGGCGCGGGATCGACTCTGATATCTGCCGGGCGGCGGCCGTCGCCGTGTTTGGCGACAAAGAAAAGATCCGCTTCACCCCGCTGCTGACCGCTGCGCGCTTGCCGGCGATTCAGACCGGCGAGATCGACATTCTGTCCCGCACCACGACCTGGACCTATACGCGCGACGCGGCCGTCCGCTTCGTCGCCGCGACGATCTACGACGGTGACGCGATTCTGTTCCGCAAGTCTCTGAACGTCAAGACGATGCGCGACTTCGACGGCGCGACCTTCTGCGTCACCGGCGGCGGCGGATTACCGGCGCAAAAGCTGACGGCGCTGGAAGCAGCGACGAAGATCACGTTGCGTCGCGTCGTGTTCGAGAACCCGACCCAAGCGCGCGACGCCTACATGGCAGGGCGCTGCGATGCCTACATCACGGACGGCACGGCCGCCGCCGGCGCGCGCGCGACGATCGCGACCAACCCAGCCGAGCATGAACTCACGTCGATCGACAACCGCCCCGAGCCGTTGGGCGTGGCGATCCCACGCGGTGACGATCGCTGGTTCGACATCGTGCGTTGGTCGATTTTCGCCTTGTACTGGGCGGAGGAGAACGGCGTGACCGCCGCCAACGCTGCCGAGATGGCGAAGTCGGGCAACGCGGAAGTGCGGCGTATCCTGGGCGCCGAAGGTTTTGGCCGCCCGCTCGGGCTCGACGACAAATGGGTGCTGAACATCATCACGCAGCTCGGCAACTACGCCGAGATCTGGGACCGCAATCTGGGCGAAGGCAGCCCCATGCGACTGGAGCGCGGTAAGAACGCGCTGTGGCGCGACGGCGGCTTGATGTTCTCGCCGCCCTGGGATTGATTGGACTAGGCAACATCGGCCGGCGGGGCGGCGCGTTCCGTCGCTCCGCCGGCCATTCCGAGGCATCATGAAATTCCTGCGTGACAGACGCGTGCGGAATTGGACGATCCAGTTCCTGGTTATCGCGGGAATGGCGGCGGTGTTCGCCGTCATCGCTGTCACGACGGTAACTAATCTGCGTCTGCGCGGGATTCCGCTAGGTTTTGAGTTCCTGTCGATGCCCTCGGGAATGCCGATCGCGGAAGCCCTGATTTCCTACACGCCAGCTAGTCCGTATTCGCGGGCGATCTTGGTGGGCGTTCTGAACACCGTCGTTGTTTCCGCGATCGTGATCGTGGCGTCGAGCGTGCTTGGACTTTTCCTAGGGATCATGCGTCTGTCCGGCAATCCTGCGATCGCAGGGATCGCGCGGGTCTGGGTGGAGATCGCGCGCAATACGCCACTGATCGTGATCCTGCTGTTCGTGTACGGGCTATGGTCAGTAATGCCAGGCGTCGCGGGTGCTTTCGAGCCGGTGCCGGGCGTCTTTGTCTCCCAGCGCGGGGTCGCGTTGCCGGCGATCTCAGCCGATATCGGCGTGGCGCCGATCGCCGGTGCCGTTTTCGCGCTTCTGGCCGCCCTTATCGGCGCTTCACGGATCGCGTGGACGATCCAAATGCGCACCGGAAAGCGGCCACCGCTCGTCGCCGGGGTGTCGATGCTTGCGTTCGGGTTAGCGATTGGCGCTTACGCATTCGGATGGCTCGACATTCGCGTCGAATGGCCCGCGAAACGTCGCTTCAATTTCGCGGGCGGCAGCGAGATATCGCCCGAGTTCGCGACCTTGATCGTCGGGCTCGTGATCTACACAACCGGCTTCATTGGCGAGATCGCGCGATCGGGCATTCTCACGGTGAAAAAGGGATACTCGGAGGCGGCTGCGTCGCTGGGAATGCGGCGTGGCCAGACTTTACGCCTGATCGTGGTGCCGTTGGCATTGCGGGTGGCCGTGCCGCCGCTCAATAGCCAATACATCAACGTCGTCAAGAACAGCACGCTGGCGATCGCCGTTGGCTATCAGGAGTTTTTCACCATCGCGGGCACGATGATCAACCGGACGAGCCATGCGATCGAAGGGATCGTGCTGATCCTGGCGACGTATCTGGCCGTTAATCTCGCTCTGTCCGCAGCGATGAATTGGTATAATCGTCGCATCGCCCTGGTGGAACGATGAGCACGCGCTTTGCCGCCGTGCTGCGACCTTATTTCGGCACGCCGCTGAACGCCGCCTTGTCGTTTGCCTTCATGGCGGTCGCGGTTCTGGCGCTGCCGCCGTTGATCGCTTGGACGGTCACTGACGCGGCTTTCCTGCCGGCGACGCCCGCGACTTGCGCGGCGGCGAGCGGGGCGTGCTGGAGCTTCGTGATCGCGAAATCGAGCCAAATCCTGTTCGGCATCTACCCGCCGGACGAGCGCTGGCGGCCCGCGCTCGTCTGTGTGGTCTTGCTCGCGATGCTGGGATGGTCGGTACGGCCCGCGGGCTGGAACAAGTGTCTCGTCGCGATCTGGATCGCGGGTATGGTCGCAGTGTTGTGGCTGATGGGTGGTGGATGGGGGCTGGCACCGGTGCCGAGTTCGGCTTGGGGCGGGCTGCCGGTGACGCTGATACTGACCGTATTCGCGATCGGCCTTGGTTTTCCGATCGCAATCCTGTTGGCTTTGGGTCGGCGTTCGGAACTGCCAGTGATCAGGACCGTCTGCACGCTGTGGATCGAATTGATTCGCGGCTTGCCGTTGTTGTCGTTGCTGCTGGTCGCTTCGCTGATGCTGCCGATCTTCCTGCCAGAATGGCTGC